>JBIKZM010000123.1:0-5028 GCA_044354735.1 Crocinitomicaceae bacterium | reverse complement strand
CATCTTGGTTTTCTTTTTGGGTGATGATATCGACAAAAACTTCTTGCATAGAAGGCAAAAGCAACTCGATGTGTTCTACGCTAACTTGGTCTTGGAGACTGCGCATGAGGTCATTGACACTGCGCTCTCCACGGATTTGCAAGACGCAAGCAAAGAGCCCCGCTTCGGTTTCTTTTTGTTCGAGCAGCGTGAAGTCGGTCCAGAGGGCGTTGGCAAAACTGAGCATGTGCCCCCGAAAGCGCACAAAAATGCGGCCTTTGGCATGTGTGCGGCGCAGAGTTTGAACGGTGTCTTGGGCCAAAATTTGCCCTTGATGCAGCAGCGCGGCGTGATCGCAGATGGCGTCGACGCTTTTCATGTTGTGCGTAGAAAGAATGATGGTGGTGCCTTGTGCTTTGAGCGCTTTGATTTCGTTCATGATGAGCTCTACATTGAGCGGATCGAAACCAGAAAGGGGTTCGTCGAGGATCAGTAATTGTGGCTGATGCACCAGCGCTGCAATAAATTGCACTTTTTGAGCCATGCCTTTTGAGAGCGTAGAGATGCGCTTATTTTGCCAATCTTGAATGTCAAAATGCTGCAGCCAGTGATCGACGTTTTGGGCAGCGGTGGTTTTATGTAGGCCCCTGAGTTGGGCTAAAAACAACAAGTGTGCTCGGACGGCCATGTTTTTGTAGAGCCCGCGCTCTTCGGGCAAGTAGCCAATTAGCGGTAAATGGCGCTCACTGAGCAGTTGGCCTTCAAAAGAAACGCTGCCCGCGTCTGGGCTAGCCATTTGATTGAGAATGCGAATGAGGGTGGTTTTGCCGGCGCCGTTAGGCCCCAATAAACCAAAAATTTGACCTTTGGGCACCTCCAAAGAGACGTCGTCGAGCACCAACTTGCGCTGATAAGATTTACTGACTTGCGCTACTTTAATCATGACTTAAAGCTAAGAAAAATCTAGACTAGCGCAACGACGCAAGTGGTTTCCACTTGAATTTTTTCAAGAGCACGACATAAAGACCTGCAAAAATGACTACTGCAAATCCTAATTGAGCGAGCAAAGACCCCGGGCCGCGCTGATCAATAAAGAGTGCTTCGGTATGAAAAGCCTGCCAATCGCTCGTGACCATAAAGGCGCCAAAAAGATTATTGAAGATGTGAAAAGCCAAAGAGAGTTCTAAACCGTCGTCTTGAATGGCGAGCAGCGCTAAAAAAAGACCCGCCATGAAGTAATAAAGCAACAGCCCGGGGCCTAGAATGGCGATTTCCGGATTTGAGATGTGCATGATGGCGAACATAGCCGAACTCAAGCCGATACTCAGCCAAACACTTTTAGTGCGCAAATACAATCCTTGGAGCGCATAAACGCGAAAAACCAACTCCTCTATGCCGGCCTGAAAAGGGATAAGCAACAAGGACAACAACAACAAAGGCCAAAATTCTTGGGCTTTGAAATTCCATTGCACCATTGCAGACTGCCCGCTGATAAGAACTTCTAAGAAGGTGAGCAAACAAACTATCAAAAACAACAAGAGGCCGAATCCGAAAAAGCGTTTCCAGCGAAAATGGGGTGCTGCCGTAAATATCGAAAGCAGCGGGCGCTTGTGTACATAGCGCAAGTACCAAACAAACCCGACGCAAGCCAAAAAGAACGAGAGCAGCTCTCCAACGAGCAAGCGCGTGGAGCCATACGCTTTGATAAACGCGGGGTTTTCGATACCGAGTTCGAGGTCAGGGAAGCGCCTGCTTGCATCGAAAAGCAAGGGCAAACCACCTAAAATAAACAAAAGGATGAGTACAGCGATGCCACCAATATAAAGCCCTAATGAATTGCGGCCCAGCTTCGCTAACTGTAAAAATCTCATCAATTAAAGATGTCGCGCATGCGGCTAAAAAAGCCTTTGTCTTTTTGTGCTTTGTACGGATCAAAGTTCTCGGAATCGCGGAGTTTTTCGAGGATTTCGCGCTCTTCTTTACTCACACCTGTAGGCGTATAAACGTGAAGGTGTACAAATAAGTCGCCAGTTCCGTAGCGCTGAATATTGGGCAAACCTTTGCCACGCAGGCGCAAAACTTTACCGCTTTGCGTACCCGGGTCTACTTTAATTTTGGCCTTTCCACCAACTGTAGGTATTTCGATTGAATTGCCAAGCACAGCATCGGTAAAGTTGAGAAAAGCGTCGTAATGCAGGTTTTCACCTTCGCGACGGAGATCTTCATGGGCAATTTCTTCAATCACGACAATGAGGTCGCCAGGAGCCCCATTGAAAGGACCAGCGTTTCCTTTGCCGCGCACACTGAGCTGCATTCCTTCTTCTACGCCAGCCGGGATTTCGATTTCAATGATTTCTTCTTGTCTTCTGAGGCCCTGCGCATCGGCATCGGCCGGTTTGGTCTCGATGGATTTTCCTGCGCCCTGACACACATGACACGCAGACTGTGTTTGCATGGCACCTAGAAATGTTTGAGCCACACGTGTAATGCGGCCCGTACCCTGACATGTGGGGCAGTTTTTGTAGGTAACGCCCTCAGCTTGAACTAACTTGTTGACCTTTATTTTTTTCTTGACCCCACTAGAAATTTCTTCTAGCGAGAGTTTCATTTTGACGCGTAAATTGGTGCCTTTCACCACTCGTGATCCGCCTCGGCTGCCGCCAAAACTACCGCCGCCAAAAGCGCCACCGAAGATGTCGCCAAATTGGGAGAAGATGTCGTCCATGTTCATGCCGCCACCGCTAAAACCACCAGCACCACTCATTCCGGCATGGCCAAAACGGTCGTATTGTGCTTTTTTCTCGGTATTGCTCAGCACTTCATAGGCTTCAGCAGCTTCTTTGAATTTATCCTCAGCACTAGCGTTGTCGGGGTTTTTATCGGGGTGGTATTTGAGGGCAAGTTTGCGATAAGCCTTTTTGATTTCAGACTCGTCGGCATTTTTGGAGACCCCTAATACTTCGTAATAATCGCGCTTGTTACTCATGTTTTATTTATTGTCCAACAACTACTTTTGCAAAACGCAAAACCTTGTCATTGAGGAAATAACCTCGTTCTACATCCTCAATTACTTTACCTTTTAATTTAGCTTCTGGAGCAGGAATATTGGCAATGGCCTCGTGGAGGTCGCTATCGAAAGTCAAGCCTTTGGCTTCCATTTCTTTAAGGCCTTTTGAAAGGAGGATTTGTTTGAATTTATTTTGGATGAGCTTAAAGCCCTCGCGCAAAGCAGCAACATCTTCTAGTTGTTCGTTGTTGGTTATGGCGCGGTCGAGGTCGTCTAGTACGGGAAGTAAATCTTTGAGCAAACCTCCATTGGCAGAAACTATTAAATCAAGTCTTTCCTGATTGGTTCTGCGTCTGTAATTTTCGAACTCAGCGTAGAGGCGTACAAACTTATCTTTGTATTCATCTGCTATTTGCTCGTCTTGGTTATCGCCTGTTTGAGGGTTATCTTGAACATCTTGTTCTTGGTTCATTTCTTCCCCGTTGTTTAGTTCTTCGTTTGGGAGCTCGTTCTCGACTGACATAATTACTTTTTTATTCGTTGGTCTGCAATAGACAAATAACAGACCAAGCAGTTTTTTGAGACAAGCTGGCAGAAATTTACTGACAGGTGTGTCAAAAAAGCAGATTTAATTTGATAGGTAAAGTTTTAGTAATTTTGAAACATGAAAAAAATTCTGCTCTATTTTTTGCTCGTCTCGAGCTTCTCCCCAGCGCAATTGCTTTACCAAATTTCGGGAAATGGCCTAGCGCAAGCTTCTTATCTCTACGGTACCATTCATATTTTACCCAAAGAAAAGTTTGAACTGAGCAATAGCCTCAAACGTGCTTTTGAAGCGTCTAACACACTTGCTATGGAAGTAGACCTCAACATGAGCGGCGCTGAAAAAATTGCACTTGCCCAAAAAGTATTGCTTCCCGAAGGCAAAACACTCAAGGATTTCATGGAAACGCAAGATTACACGCAACTCAAAATGTATTGCATGGATAGCCTTCAATGGAGTGAAAGCAAATTCGAGCGCAGCAGCAAACTCAAGCCGATGTTTTTCTCGAGTATTTTGATCCAAGAAAGCATGACAAATATGGCTTCTTACGAGATGGAATTCAATAAGATGGCTAAAAAGAAACACAAAAACACAATTGGGCTTGAGACCATAGATTTTCAGCTTGGGCTTTTTGACCAATTGGCGATGCAAACGCAAGTCGATATGCTCAAAAAAGACTACAACAGCGACATGAAAAGCTATGACACGCTGTTGGCATGCTACCTCAAGGAAGACCTCGAAACCATCGGTGTATTGATGGCTGAAGAAACTGCCGCCTACCCCGAATTCAATGAAATATTATTGTTGCAGCGCAATAAAAGCTGGATTGCACCCATGCGCACTCAGATGCAAAAAGAAAGCACCTTTTTTGCCGTTGGCGCTGCGCATTTGAGCGGCCCTGAAGGCGTCATTGCCCTCTTGCGCGCAAATGGATTTACAGTTACCGCTATCAAACAAAAATAAGATGAGTCAGCAGGAAAATTTCGAACACATTATCCAATTCAGACGCAGTAACCGCAAGTTTGACCCAAATATAGCAGTACCCGAGGCCGTCATTGAGCGCAGCCTTAAAAGAAGCATCCTCTCTCCTAACTCCAGCAACATGCAACTTTGGGGTTTCCACTGGATCAACACACCTAAAGAAAAAGCAATTGTTGCCGAGCTTTGCTTAGGCCAATCTGCAGCCAAAACGGCACAAGAATTGGTCGTATTTGTGACGCGCCCAGACCTCTGGAAACAACGCAAAAACTGGCACCTTGCCCAAGTTCAGAACGAAATCAAGGGCGAGCCAACCAAAGCACAAAAAATGATGCTGCAGTATTACGGTAAAGTCATGCCATTTTTATATGCCGCTGACCCCTTTAGAGTCTTGGCCGGACTGCGCTTGAGCGTGAGCTTCTTTGGTGGTTTGTTCAAGCCTTTTTACCGCACAGGAGGCGCCTCAGCAGTAAGGGTGGTCACGCACAAATCGTGTGCGCTCGCCGCACAAACTTTCATG
>JBIKZM010000122.1:0-5041 GCA_044354735.1 Crocinitomicaceae bacterium | reverse complement strand
TTCAAGAAGAAGCTTCTCTTTTTAAACAAAATCAACCATGCTAACTGACTTATTTTTACTGCTCCCACTCAAAAAAGCCATCTCTCCCAACACCATTACTTGGTTCAGTGAAGATTTCTACGGACTGCTGCTGCGCTTGGGCATGAACCTCTTCTTTTTGACAATCCTGATTCGTGTGCTTTACTATACCAAAACACGACGCAAAGATTATCTTTTCACTTATTATATGATTGGTACAATCACCTTCTTCTTGTGTTTTGGCCTCATGCAAATGGATATCGACACCGGAATGGGCTTGGGTCTTTTTGCTATTTTTGGCATCATTCGCTACCGTACAGATGCCATTGAAATCAAAGAAATGACTTACTTGTTTATGGTCATTGGCATCAGTGTTGTCAATGCTTTGGCCTCTAATGAACTGAGTATTTCTGAAGTGGGCGTCATCAACGTCACTGTCGTCTTGCTGACTTACTTGCTAGAAAATGTCTGGCTGATGAAGCACGAAACCCGCAAAACCATCAACTACGAGCGCATAGACCTCATCAAGTCAGAAAACCACGACCTACTCAAAGTGGACCTTGAAAAACGCACCGGCTTGACCATTAATCGTGTCGAAGTGGGCAAAATTGACTTTTTGAACGATACCGCTCTAGTGCGCATCTATTATTACGCGGACGAACAAGAATTCTCAGACTACCACGTTCAGTAAGATGCGTAGGTTGGCGCTGTTTCCATTTGCGTTGATTTATGGCGCTGTTATTTGGTTGCGCAACCGCTGCTTTGACCTACAAATTTTTCGAACACAACCTATTCCCGGAAAATCTATCTGCATTGGCAACATAAGCGCAGGGGGCACTGGCAAATCGCCACATGTGGCCTATCTTATCGAACAACTTTACACGCAATTTGAACTCCAAGTATTGAGCCGAGGCTATGGCAGAAAGACCAGCGGATTCATTTTACTAGATACCTCAAAAACACCGCAAGATGTGGGCGATGAATCATGTATGCTTTATGCACAATTCAAAAATCAGGCACAATTTGCCGTTTGTGAAAACCGAAATTACGGCATCCAAAGACTCAGAAGCGAAAAACCGACATCTTTGATTTTATTAGACGACGCCTTCCAACACCGCTGGGTTCAGGCTGGATTGAATCTCGTACTCACAACTTTTGATCAACCTATACACCAAGATGCGCTATTGCCGGCAGGCCTTTTGCGCGAACCCGCAAGCGGCCTAAGGCGAGCAGCTGCGCTTGTCGTTACCAAATGCCCTCAATTTGACACTTTTGACGCAGTTGCTTTTGCTAAACATTACGAAAAGTGGCGCCTTCCTGTGTTTTTTTCTAGATATGTCTACCGACCACTTACTTGTCTGAGCAAAGCAGTAGCGGATATCCAAGACGTTTTGATCGTCAGTGCAATTGCCAAACCAGGTTATCTAGACGACGCCTTCGAACAAAATGTGCATATACAACACATTAGCTATTCAGATCACCACGCCTACACGCAGTCAAATGTGAACGAAATACATCAATTTTTTGATACCTTTGCAACAGCAAATTCTGCAATTGTGACAACCGCCAAAGATTGGATCAAAATTCAATCTTTATTGAGTACAGAAGACCAACAAAAGTACCCTTGGTACTTACTGACTTTTGAGCTCGAATGGTTGGACCAACCTGCATTTAATCAATTTATCAGCGCTTATGTTGTCTCAAATTAAAGAAAGTACCGCCTACATTCAAAGTAAAACCGCTATCGTACCAAGCATTGGTATCATTTTAGGCACCGGCTTGGGTGGATTGGTGAAGGAAATCGAAATCATCGACGAAATCAACTACGAAGACATCCCCAACTTCCCGGTTTCTACTGTAGAGAGCCATTCCGGCAAACTCATTTTTGGCCGCATTGGCGGTAAAAATGTGGTGGCCATGCAAGGTCGCTTTCATTACTACGAAGGCTATTCGCTCCAACAAGTTACCTTTCCGGTGCGCGTCATGAAACTCCTCGGCATAGAGCGCCTTTTTGTAAGCAATGCCTCAGGAGGCGTCAATCCTGATTTTGAAGTAGGTGAAATCATGATCATGAACGACCACATCAATTTGTTTCCGGGCAACCCCTTAATCGGAAAAAACATCGACGAACTCGGGCCTCGTTTTCCAGACATGAGTGACCCCTATGACCAACAAATGATTGACAAAGCAGTTGACATTGCAAAAGATTTAGGCATTCGCGTTGCTGTTGGTTGTTATGCAGGGCTTACCGGACCAACACTCGAAACACCATCTGAGTACAAATACGTGCGCACCATTGGTGCCGATGCTGTCGGGATGTCTACCGTGCCGGAAGTCATTGTAGCACGCCACATGAGCATTCCCTGTTTTGCTATCTCCATCATCACCGACTTAGGTGTACCGGGCAAAATCAAAAAAGTGAGTGTACAAGATGTCATTGAAGTAGCGAGCCGTCAAGAGCCCAAAATGACGCAAATCATGAAAGAACTCATCTCCAGCATCTAAAACAACATCCACAGCATGGAACAAACGCTTAGAGATCGTTATGAAGTGGTCATCGGACTTGAAGTCCATGCCCAACTCCTGACCAATACAAAAGCCTATTCTTCAGACCTCAACGCCTACGGATCTGCGCCCAACACCAACATTAGTGCCATCACGCTTGGGCACCCAGGAACCCTACCTGTCATGAACCGCAAAACCATCGATTTTGCCATCAGACTCGGGCTCGCTTGCGGCTGCCGTATAGCTCCGCAACAACACTTTGCGCGCAAAAACTACTTTTATCCTGACCTTCCTAAAGGTTATCAAATCACCCAAGATACCACTCCTATTTGTACAGGTGGTCAAATCCTGATCCGTACCGAAGACGGAACTCAAAAAACCATAGGGATTACGCGCATTCACATGGAAGAAGATGCGGGCAAAAGCATCCACGACGTCGATGTCTACGACACACTCGTAGACCTCAACCGCGCCGGCACCCCACTCCTAGAAATCGTTTCTGAACCCGATTTAAGATCGTCTACTGAGGCCTATAATTACCTCACAGAAGTACGCAAATTATTGCGTTACCTCGATATCTGTGATGGCAATATGGAAGAAGGTTCAATGCGCTGCGATGCCAATGTTTCTGTAATGCTTGTGGGTGCCAAAGATTTCGGTACCAAAGTAGAGGTCAAGAACATGAACTCTATTCGCAATGTGCAACGCGCCATTGAATTCGAAATCATCCGTCAAATTGAAGCACTAGAAAACGGAGAGCCCCTCACCCAAGAAACACGCGCGTTTGATGCTTTAAAAGGTATCACTATCTCCATGCGCACCAAAGAAGCAGCCAACGACTACCGCTACTTTCCAGAACCCGACCTCCCTCCTATTACAGTGAGCACTGCGCAAATTGCAGACATCGCCAAAGAAATGCCGGCCTTGCCAAACGCGCTTTTTGAACGCTACACCCAAACATATGGGCTTAGCGCTTACGATGCCTACAATATCACCGATCAAAAAGGCTTGGCACTTTATTACGAAGCGCTCATCAGCGCCACCAAAAATTACAAAGCTGCAGCCAATTGGCTGATGGGTGAAATCAAATCTTATCTCAACGAGCAGGGTGTAGAGATTTCTACTTTCCCGATTGCAGCAGAGCGCATTGCCGCTTTGATTGAACTCATTGATCAAGGTAAAATTTCGAATTCAATTGCTGCGCAAAGATTATTCCCAGCACTATTTGAGAGCACCGAAACACCCTTAGAAATTGCAGAAAGGCTCAACCTTATTCAAAGTTCTGATAGTGCTGTCATCGAAGGATTCATCGCGCAAGTGATTGCACAAAATACGGCTGAAGTAGAACGCTACAGAAGCGGCGAAAAACAATTGATTGGTTTTTTCATGGGGCAACTCATGAAAGTTTCAGGTGGCAAAGCCGACCCTAAAGCAGCGAATGGGCTACTCAGACAAAAACTTGAAAGCTAATGCCGTTCTTGAAATCCAATAAGAAAGTAGTATGGATTCTACTCTTAGTTGCACTAGGAGGCCTCTTGTTATGGTATGTCAATCGTTCAGAACTCGAAAAAAATGGCCTAGAAGAAAACTTATTCATCAGCGGGCAAATTCAAGGAGCCGGTGGTTTACAACTTTTTTTAGAAGCGCCTAGTGACCGCGGCGTCATTTCCGTTGCCCAAACAGAAATAGCCGAAGATGGTTCATTTGAACTCCCTGCCAATATTCCAGGGCTCGGACTTTACAACTTGCGTATCTCTGACTTAAACGGCAGTACACTTTGGCTACCTTTACAACCTGCTGACAAAATATTGCTGCGCTGTAACTTAGCTGAGTTCAGTTTCAAACCTGGGCTAAGCGGTGTCAAATGGGCCGCTACTTATGCTGCACTCATGCAGCAAACCAAACGTTTTGAAACGACTCAAAACGAACTACAACAAAATCCGCGCAAGCTCGAACAAGACGCCATTTCTGCGGCTTACACAACTGCAAAATCAAGTTATGAAGCCTTTTGCGTAGAGGCCATCAGCAAAGATTTCAGTAGCCCTCTGAATATCATGCTCAGCATGAATTTACTGCCCACCACAGGTTTCGAAGATTGGAATGCGACACACCTGCAAACACTTGAAAAATTAAGCCAAGCCTTTGCACAGGGCTATGCAGGCCAGGCCGCAAGTCAGAATATGCAAGCGCAATATGCTCAAATTGAAGACGCCTTTTTTGCCTACACACAAATGACCAACGGCAGTATGGCTGCACCCGAAATCACACTGCCAGACCCTTCTGGCCAAACACGTTCCTTGAGTGCTTTAAAAGGCAAATATGTCTTGATTGATTTCTGGGCCTCGTGGTGTGGTCCTTGCAAGAGCGAAATGCCAAATGTCATTGCCGCCTACAACAAATATAAAAACAAAGGCTTCACTGTTTTTAGTGTGTCCTTAGACGAAGACAAAAGCAAATGGCAAGAAGGCATCAAAACCTTTGGCATGCCTTGGCCCTATCAAGTAAACGAACAATTAGG
>JBIKZM010000121.1:0-5070 GCA_044354735.1 Crocinitomicaceae bacterium | reverse complement strand
GCCACAATGCACCAAATGATTGGTAGTGATTTCAAAGTACTAGACCAACGCGGCGCGGGGGTTAAAATCTGGAGCAGTTGGCAGAAGTATCAAAGAAATGTATTGGCCATGGTGCAGCGCCAAAACCCTGTAGATTCAATAGCGCAACGAAACCCTGCACTTGCCTTGCAATCGATCATTCGCCGATGGGACGCCGAAGAATATGCCAATTACCACGAACTACGCAACATCCATTGGGTCTCCAGAACTTTTGACCACGCCACACTCGTTCAAGCGCTCATTAGACTTACCGAATTGCAATATGAAGTTGTTCGTTACAGGACGCTAGCTTTGAGCTAATATTCAATCACTCCACATCCACCAAATGGATGAACCCATGCTTGTCTATGAGGGTGCCGCCGAGCATTTCGCCGCGCAGACGGTAAAAGAACACGCCGTCGGTGTGGAGTTGTCCGTTGAAGTCGTAGCCGTCCCAGACGGCGATGCCGGTTTGGTCTTTGAGTTCGAAAACGACGTTGCCCCAGCGGTTCAGGATTTGAATGTCATAGCTTTTGAAAGACGGATAAGGTAGCGTTATGATGTCATTGATGCCGTCGCCGTTGGGCGTGAACACATTTGGCACCCAGATGTCTGGGTCAGAAACGTAAATAGTGATGAGGACGGTGTCAATACAACCTAAATTATCGGTAATCACAAGCCCTATTTGTTGGGGGCCGCCTTGCGAGAAAGCGATAGTTTGCGACGTGCTTTGAAAATATAAATTGCTGCTATCTGGGAACATCCAGGTCCAGGTAGCAATCGGATTGAGGCTCGTGCTGGCGTCTGTTAAATTGACTACTTGATTGATATTCGCATAAACTGGCGTTGCATCGATTTGCGCATCCATGCCACTCACACTTGCCGTTAGCGGATCGAGTAAATACAAAATTTGGCAACCTGCGGTATCGTAAACCGTAACACTCGGGTTGTAAGTGCCGGTGTTGGGATAAAAATACGGGAAAGACAAGCTATCTGCTACCCAAACACCATTTCCTAAATTCCAACTTACGGAGTCAATGTTCGAGGGGTTCAGGATAGTGAAGAGCGCACCCTGCGCACAAACAGTGTTGTCTTGGATCCAAGTTGGGGTGCCGAGTGGCCCGCCAATAGAAACATAATTATTGATGGTGGTGTCGCCTGTACAGCCGTATTGGTCTGTAACTGTTAAAAGCAAATTGAAGGACCCGCTGGTCACGAGCGTGTTGTCTGGGTTTTGTAAAATAGATGAATTGCCGTTGCCGAAGGTCCAGTTCCAGTTGGTGATGCTGCCAAGGCTGGTAGATTGGTCGGTGAAGTCGCAGAAAAGCGGCGGGCAACTGTACTGCCCATTTGCGTTTACTGCTGCTCCCGAAAAACTAAAAGTTGGCGAGGCCTGCGGGGTGGAGATATAAATGGTTTGGGTTGTAGAATCCGTACAACCATTTACATCAGTTGCGATCAAAGAAATGGGAAAAGTAGAAAACAAGCCATTGCCAGTTGCAGGCTGATTCAACAATAATAAACTGTCATAACTCGCTATACTTGATCCAATATACCATTGATATGCAAGGGGCTCTTGTCCTGTACTCAACGTAGCAATAATACTGCTATCTAAAGCACAAATAATGGTATCTGCACTGATGAGGGCGGTTGGTTTGGTGAGCGTAATTTGCACGTTCACAGGGGTAGATACACAACCGTTGATATCGGTTGCGGTAATGCTTGCCGTATACACGCCATTGCCCACAAACGTATGATTGATCGCTTGGTTCAAGTTTGTTGTCGTGACGCTGGTGTTGTTGTCCGAGAAGGTGGTGTTGAACAAGGCCAAAGGCAGGCCATTGGCAATGCTGTAACTCGTATTTGTAAAACTCACAGGGAAAGGCGAGCAACCTGCATAAGACGGTGCTAAAAGCCCTGCAACGGGTTTATTGGCCACCAAAATGGTTTGGCTAGAGGTAGAGGAGCAGCCCGCGGAGTTGAAAACCAGAAGGTTGATGTTGTAGGTTCCGCTGGCCGGATAGACGTAAGTGACGTTTGCACCGTTGTTGATCTGCTGTCCATTGCCAAACGTATAAACCCAGTCACTAACCGGATGTGCTGGCCAAGTAGTACTCTGATTGAATAGGCTAATGGCGTCGCCCTTGCATATGGTGTCGTCGGGTAAGAGAAAAGCAGATTGTAATTGTGAAATTGTGACGGTGAGGGTAATGCTATCCGAACAAGCCGTGGTATAGTTATGGACTACTTGTTCAATTTGATACGTTCCATAATTGGCAAACGCATGACTGGTGTTGCCGCCGTTGGGGAGGTCGAGCTGCGCGTTATTGAAATTGGTGTTGGGCGTGTTGTCGTTCCATTCGTAGTGCAGTGCAACGCTGTCCTCGAGTTCGCCTTCGATGGCGGTATTTTGGAATTGAAAAGTTACCGGTAAGCTCGTTGGGTTGCAAACTAAGTAGGTGTTGGGATTGAACTGCGCAATAGGCGCCAAAACGTATAAAACAGAATCTTTTTGGAGTGTATCTATGCAACCGCGAAAATTGACGTAAAGCGTGACGTCAACCCAGCCGGTGTCTTGCGAAAACTGAAAGGTGGGGTCGTCTTGCGAACTAATGCCCTGTGAGAAATCCCAGAGATAGGAGATTTCAGTACTATCGTAAGGCACCGAGATATAAAATTCAGATTCGAATTCAACGTCAGTATTGGCGCAAGTAATGTTGGGGTCCCAGCTGAAGTCAATGGAGTCTATTGACCCCACGGTAATGTAAGGTATTTTGACGATGGTATCCGAACAGCCCGAGGCAGTGGTGATAATGAGCGATACGTTGAATAATCCAACGCCATAGGTTTGAGGCGGGGGTACTTGCCCACTGAAAGTTTGCCCATTGCCAAAATTCCATTGCCAAGAAACAATCGGATTACTCGGCGTATAAGACGTATCGATGAATTGCACTGTGAGTGGCGCACAGGCGCCTGTGTCTAAGGCGTAAAAACCCGCCTGAACCGGCGTGATTTCAATGTAGTCTTGTAGTGTTTTGGTGCCAGAACAACCTGAACTCGATGTAAAGGTCAGGCTGACATCATACAAACCACTTAATTGATATAAATGTGCTGGAGGGTTGGGGCCAGTATAGGTTTGCCCGTCGCCAAAATTCCAAACGTAGGTGCCGGAAAGGTTGGTTGTATTGAAAAATTGGATGCTGCCTGGTGCACAATTCGCCGTGGGGTTTGCATAAAAATTGGGTGTGGTATTGGCCTGAACTACAATTTGCTGGCTGGTACTGCCCGAGCAACCTGAGTTTGTATTTTGAGCCGTTAGATTGACCGTATAAGTGCCGGGTGAGTTGTAAGTAACGCTTGGGTTTTCAGCATTGCTCTGGCCCGCGCTGCCAAAATTCCAGTTCCAGGCATTGGCGCCAGCGGTGGAGTTGTCTTGAAATGCAATGGCTTGGCCTACGCACCCAACAGCCGGAGCGGTGATGCCGGCCTGAAAATTCGATACAACGATGGGTTGGGTCAGTGAATTGACGCAACCTGTGTTGTTGTTGGTAACGGTCAAGACCACCTGAAAAGTTCCTTGACTGTTGTAGGTGATGCTTGAAGGGGTGTATTGGCTAGAAGTTTGGCTATTGCCAAAATTCCAAGCCTGCGTAAAATTACCGCCTTGCGAAGAGGTGTTGGCAAAACTCAAAGTGAGCGGAACCGTACAGCCCAAGCCGTTGGCGCTAAAATTGACGTTCGGCAGCGGATTAACCGTAATATATGCTGGCTTGATTTCTGCATCGGCAACACCATTGCTGTTGGTAGCTACAAGCGTAATTGTAAAAGTACCCGCGGTGCTGAAAGCGTGTGTGGCATTTACTGTAGTGGCGGAGTTGCCATCGCCGAAATCCCATTGGTAGGAGCTCAGGGCCGGGCCGCCATTGGCACTAGAAGAATTGTTAAAATTGACATTTTGACCTACGCAAACCACAAGCGGTGTGGCCGTGAAATTGGCAACAGGGCTTTGGGCATAAAGAGTGGATACTAGACAGCTAAAGCTGAACAGCAAAATGCGTAGTGCGGTCATGACAAGTCTTCAACGTTAGAGAAACGTTATAAGTTGCTTTTAGGGGTTGGCGCTGCGTAAATTTTCAGGAAATCTGGCTTCCATGGCCGGAAAATAGACGTGCCCTAGGATGAGTGGGTTGAACACAAAATATTGGCAGCGCACCAATTCTCCGTCGGGGAGCTGACACCAAAAACTATTCATGTCCATGTTGACCAATTGGCCAAACTCATTGCGCTGTTCTTCTTTGCTTTTGATGCGGAACATTCTTAAGGCAATTTTTTCGTGTTTGGTCTTGACTTCTAAATAACAAAATGCTTGGCTTTTCTTGACGCTATCCACTTGTTTGTCCGACAACGTAAAGTTCTTTTGTTCGAAGTGGATATTCTGAAAACCTTGTAGGTAGCGAAAAACGTTGGTGGTATCGAGGCTAGCTAACGGTTTGCCGTTTTGCGTAACGCTGATGCGTCTGCCTTTGTTGCTGAGTTCAAAATTGCGGTAAGCTTCACCATAGAATTTAGTTTTGATACTCAAGATGTCTTCCATTTGCAAGGCCATGATTTCTGAACAAGCCCACTGGCGGGGGTCGGCAAAAAAGCGCGGGTCAATCAAGCCGTTCATGCCAGAGATTTTCATCATGACCGGGCTAGCACTTTTGCCAGCATCGGCGGTTTCGAGCAGCATAATTTGGCCGTAGTGGTCGGGGGTGGCGGGGCCGAGATACCACGTTTTGGTCCATTCGCCATCCTGAAAAATCTCTACTTTGATGTGTGAAGTAGACATGAGTTCGGTAAAACGTTTTTCTGATTTTTGCGGCAGATAACCTTTGAACTCGATTTTGTTGAGGGCTTCCAAAATGAGCGAAACATTGGTTTTGGAGACACAGCCGCCTTTGAGGTCGGTCCAGGTGTTTTCGTTTTTAACGAGCGTAAATTGCTGCCCAAACGCATCTGTTATCGCAATTTTGGAAATGGTGGTGGTGTCTTCAATTTTAAAATTAAAGG
>JBIKZM010000005.1:0-15495 GCA_044354735.1 Crocinitomicaceae bacterium | reverse complement strand
CGACTGGAAAATGGTATCAAGTTTTACTTGAAGACCAACAAATTGTGCAAGCGAGTATCCGTGGAAAGTTACGCCTAGAAGGGCTCAAAACCACCAACCCAATTGCTGCCGGTGACCGCGTTGAAATTGAAGCTGGTTCCGACGAAAGTTGGGCCATCCTTTCCGTAGTGCCAAGACATAACTACATTGTGCGAAAGGCTACCAACCTCAGCAAGCAAATGCAGATTCTAGCTGCCAACGTAGACCGCGCTTATTTGGTGGTGACGCTCAAATCTCCAATTACACAAATTGCTTTTATTGACCGCTTTTTGGTAGCAGCAGAATCTTTTCGGATCCCGACTACCCTGCTCTTCAATAAAATTGATCTATTCAATCAAGACGATCAGGAGTATTTTGAAGCCCTACAATACATCTATGAAAACATAGGGTATCCTTGCTATGGTATCACTTCCGAAGACCCCAAAAGCATCACCTTTTTAAGAGAAGAAATCAAAGACAAGCAGGTCATGATTTCTGGGAATTCTGGTGTTGGCAAAACAACTTTGGTGAATAGCCTCGATCCGAATTTAGACCTCCGCACCGGCGAAATCTCTAAAGCACACGAACAAGGCAAGCACACCACCACTTTTGCCGAGATGCATGCGCTTTCGAGCGGCGGCTACATCATAGATACACCCGGAATTCGCGCCTTTGGTTTGGTCGACCTCGAAAAAGAACATTACGCTCATTATTTTCCTGAAATGCGTGCACTTTTGGGCGAATGTCGGTTCAATAACTGCAAGCACCTCAATGAACCACATTGCGCCGTCAAGGCAGCAGTAGAAGACCAAACCATTGCTCCGCATCGCTACCAAACTTACTTGCAACTCATGCAAGAGGACAGCTCTGATCCGTATCGCAGAAGCGAGTTTTAACACCGCACTTATGAGAATAGTAATTCAAAGGGTAAGTGAAGCCGCCGTGAAGATCGAAGGTAATATAGTGGGTGAAATCCAAAAAGGTTTACTCGTATTGTTGGGCATTGAACACGAGGATGGACAAGACGACGCGAAGTACCTCATTCAAAAATTGATTCAACTACGTATTTTCTCCGATGCCGACGGCAAAATGAATTTATCTGTACAAGATGTAAATGGCGGCATTTTGGTGGTGAGTCAGTTTACCTTGCATGCCGCTACCAAAAAAGGGAACCGACCAAGTTATATCAGGGCCGCACGCCCTGAGCAAGCCATTCCGCTTTACGAGCACTTTGTTGCGGAGCTCCAAAACCAATTCTCAGGCAAAATTCAAACCGGGCAATTTGGCGCCGACATGAAAGTTTCGTTGGTCAACGATGGGCCGGTAACCATCATTATAGATTCGAAGGGGGAGATTTAGGGAGGCGTCCGTGTTTTCTTTTTTAAAAAGGAATTTGTACGTATTTTTGTTTTTTAATTCATACGTATGAACACAAAGCTCACTCTATCTATTGAAGAAAGTATCATCCTGAAAGCCAAAGCTTTCGCAAAAGAAAATGGCAAAAGCTTATCACAGCTTGTTGAAAATTACCTAAGCTCTTTGGTTCAGTCTAAAAGTCAACGCCTTGAAGAACCTTCTGTACTTTACCAGTTAAAAGGTGCTTTCAAAGACCATGAAATTGGAGATTACAAAGAAGAACTTGCCAAAGCACTTGCTAAAAAATACCTTTCTGAATGAAATCAGTTTTAATCGATACTGACGTCTTGTTAGATTTCTATTTAGATCGCAAACCATTTTCTGATGACAGCCTTCAACTTTTACTCAAATGTGAACAAAAACAATTTCGTGCGTATATAACGCCCGTCATTGTCGCCAATACTTATTACATTCTAAGAAGACATGCAACGCATCATTATGTCATCGAAAGACTACAAATTTTACTGAACACCATTCACATTTTAGCAATGGGCCATAAACAAGTGTTGGCAGCCCTAGAATCCAAATTCACCGATTTTGAAGATGCGTTGCAATATTTTTCTGCTATTCAAAGCAATAAAGTAGATGTAATCATCACGCGAAACACTAACGATTTCAAACATTCCAAAATACCTGTTTTTACACCGCAAGAATATCTGGCCACCTTGTCATAGCCCTACCCCGCCAACTCCAAATGGGCTTTCAATGAAGCCAGTGCGTAGTCGACGACGAGCTCTTGAAAATCTGTATTATCGTGGTGGAGCTGGACTTTTTCGAGCGCGTTGTAATAGGCCAATCTGCTTTTCTTTCCGCCTTTGATATTGACTGTTGTAAAGCCGTGTTGCCATAAAATCAGGTTCATGACCAAACGTGCGGTGCGGCCGTTGCCATCAATGAACGGATGAATAGTGACCAAACGCTCGTGCATTTCTGCGGCTAAAATAACGGGGTGTACACGCCCAAGGTTTTGTTCGTAGAATAGGAAGTAGTCTTCCATGAGTTTGTCTAGCAAATAAGGCGCTGGCGGCACATGCTTACTGCCTGATATCAGCACTTGAATGCTGCGGTATTTGCCCGCATGTTGGTCTTGTATGCCTTTTAGAATGAGTTGGTGAATTTGCTTGAGCACATGGCTATTCAAACGCATTTGATCATGAACTAAATCTTTGATGAAATGAATAGCTTGCTGATGATTGACTGCTTCTAGATGCTCGTGCATGCTTTTGCCACCGATGGTGATGCCTTCATTGATCACCAAATGAGTTTCTTGTAAAGTAAGCGTGTTGCCTTCGATCCGATTGGACTCATAGGTATAGGCCGTATGAAAGTAGCCGTTCATTTTATCCAATTGCAGCGCATCTAGCGGTTTGGCTGTTTGCCAGGTTTTCAAGAGTTCGTCTAGCTGAGCTAGTTTTGCTTTGATTTTTTTGGATGGTTTGGCACTTTCGAAATCAGCATCTTTTAATAAATAACTGACGCGCTCTTCGGCAAGATGTAAAATTTGGGGTGCTAATTGCGGATAATGCTGGACAATTTGAACAATTTCTTGTGATAAATAATGTGTCAGGACATCGCTGTGCGAAAGTTCTAGCGCAACTGCCATTTTTTGAATCTGCAGTGCCGTAGGCTTGCGTTTAGCAGTAAGAATACGACTCATGAGGCTGGAGTCAATGCCAACTTGCTGTGCAATTTCATGCACTTTATAGCCCTTTTGCTTGCAAATTTCTTGTAAATTCATATCATGACTATTTTTGTCATGATAAATTTAATCATTTTTAATCAAACGTGCAAAAATTCCGAATACTTCCTCCCTCGCCTCCACATGCGCCATATGGCCACAGTCGAGTAAATGGATACTTGGACCGGTAATTTTAGCTTGCAATTCTTCTACACTCACCAAGCGATCTAACTTGCCGTGAATAAACGTAAATTTTTCAGGATGCGCATTGACGTACTCGGTGAAGTCTGTTCTATCCCG
Organism: Crocinitomicaceae bacterium; assembly: GCA_044354735.1. Classification (GTDB taxonomy): domain Bacteria; phylum Bacteroidota; class Bacteroidia; order Flavobacteriales_D; family Crocinitomicaceae; genus UBA952. The sequence continues at coordinate 12,083 of JBIKZM010000005.1, read as the reverse complement.
CATGGCGAGGGCTGCAAAAGCGATGGCTTCTGGAAACATACAATTCGCTTCTTTGATGAGGGCCTCAATAACTTGGTCTTGCTCCTGTGGATTTGAAAACAAGTTGGGTATGGCCTCTCCGATAAAATGTGACTTGGCTTTGTGCACAAAATTAGCAATCCGAAGACGGTCTTGCTTTTTTTGTTCGGAATCTGCCCAAGAGTTGGAGTTGAGCAAAATCAAATGCTCAAAGCCCTTCATTTTGGAAAGTTCTAAGCCTACATATGCGCCCATAGAATGCCCAACAACGGTGTAGTTGGCAATAGACAAATGATCTAAAACCCGTTGAACTTCCTTTGCTATTAATTGGATGGAGGGTGTATTTAGAAGTTCAAATGACCAGCCGTGGCCGGGTAAATCGATGCGGATTTGCTGAATGGGAAGGTCATCTAGAGGGAGGTAATCCCACATGGTGGAAGACTCTAAAAAGCCATGCAAGAAGACCCAAGCGGGGCCTTCGCCATGCAAATGGTAATGTAAGCTAAACGGAAGTTCAGGCATTCATTAAGGCTTCAATTTCGTCGGCTTCGATCGGAATATTGCCCATGAGGTTGAAAGGCGCGCCGCTGGCTTGTACCACGACGTCGTCTTCTAGGCGAATGCCCAAGCCTTCTGCTGGAATATAAATACCAGGCTCTACCGTAAAAACCATATTGGCAACAATTGGCTCGTGCCACAAACCAACGTCGTGGGTGTCTAGGCCCAAGAAGTGAGAGGTGCCGTGCATGAAATATTTTTTGTAGGCTGGCCAAGCTGGATCTTGGTTTTTGATGTCGGCTAAAGAAATGAGGCCTAAATTGACCAATTGCTCTTCCATGATGAGGCCAACTAGTTTGTGGTATTCGGCCATAATTGTGCCGGGCACCAATAATTTGGTGGCTTCGTTTTTGACGTGCAAAACAGCATTGTAGACAGCTTTCTGACGCGGCGTAAAGCGGCCATTCACTGGAATGCAGCGGGTGAGATCAGAAGAGTAGTTGGCGTATTCTGCCCCTACGTCTAGCAATATAACGTCTCCATCTAGGCACTGTTGGTTGTTTTCGATGTAGTGCAAGACACACGCGTTTTTACCTGAGGCAATAATTGGTGTGTAGGCAAAACCTTTGGAACGCTTGCGCAAGAACTCGTGCGCGAGTTCTGCTTCAATTTCGTATTCCCAAACACCAGGCTTGATAAAACCAAGCAACCTGCGCACCCCTGCTTCGGTAATGTTGCAAGCTGTTTGCATGAGGTCGAGCTCTATTTGATTTTTAATTGAACGGATTTTGTGCATGATAGGCGCCGACTTGTGCACTTGGTGTGCAGGGTAGTCTTGCTTGACTTGCTTGATGAAGCGGTCTTCGCGGGTTTCGACCTCGGTATTGGCACGGAGGTGCTCGTTGGTATTGAGGTAAATACCGCTGGCCTCGGCCATCATTTGCTTGAAAATAGTAGGAAATTGTTGGAGCCAATAAACTGTCTGGATACCTGAGGTCTCAAAAGCAGTTTGTTTGGTGAGCTTCTCGCCTTCCCAAATAGCAATGAGTTCGCTGGTTTCTTTCAAAAACAAGACTTCTCTGTGGGCCGGATTACTCGCACCCGGAAAAAGGACTAGAATAGATTCTTCTTGATCAACGCCAGACAAAGCAAGGATATCGCGGTGCTGGGCAAAAGGCAAAGTGCTGTCGGCAGAAACCGGATAGATATCATTGGAGTTGAACACTGCAAGCGTACTTGCAGCCATTTGAGCCGTAAATTTTTGACGGTTTGAGGTGTATAAAGACTTGTCGATGCGGTCGTATTTCATGGAAAAGAAGTTTGAAAGTAAATTTAGGCGTTCTCTTTGAACCAACTGGCGTAGAGTACATAATTATTGGCTATGCGCTGTACTTCACCTGCAAATAATTCTGGTGTAAGCGTTTTGATTTTTTTGGCGGGGATGCCCGCGTAGATAGACCAAGACTCGACGCGTGTGCCTTCGGTGAGTACTGCGCCAGCTGCTACAATACTATTGGTTTCGATGTAACAGTTGTCCATGACGATAGAACCCATCCCGATGAGCACGTTGTCTTCTATAGTGCAGCCGTGCACAAGTGCGTTGTGCCCAATAGAAACATTGTTGCCAATGTGCAGCTTGGTTTTTTCATAGGTGCAGTGTAGAACAGCACCATCTTGAATATTGACTTTGTTGCCCATTCGGATGCTATTGACATCGCCGCGTACCACAGCCGAAAACCACACCGAACACTGCTCCCCCATCTGGACATCGCCTACAACAGTTGCGTTTTCAGCCAAAAAACAATCCGGACCAATTTGAGGCGTGAAGCCCCTACATGCTTTAATGAGTGCCATGAAACAAAAATAGTAAAATGGACTCGTTATGCGACGTTTTCCAGGATGTAACCATAAAACAAACATTGCGTACAAAGCCCGTTCTTATTTCAATACATGAAACGCATCATTCAAAGCAAGTGGTTTAAAATTCCTTATCGGATCGCACTTTATGGTTTTGCTGCCTATGGGGCAGCCCTCGTTGGAGTCTTTGTTGCACTCAAATTGCGCCTCACCGACGACAAAGGTTTGGTAGACAACAACAACCGCTATTTTCAGTCGATGCACGACAAATACAACCAGAATTTTAAAGTGGATAGCGCATCAATAGTCGCATACCGCAATGAGATTTTGCAGCGCATCAATTTAGTGAATGAATACTATCCGAAAAATGCACGCACTATTCTAGATGCTTGGGCGCAGTCTAAGTCAGAAAAAACAGCACTGCAAATGCTGGCCGCTCTGGACCTCAAACTCAAAGACAACAAAGCTTACCAAAGAAAATTGCGCGCACTCCTTGCCAAAAGTCAGACAGCTAATAATGCCGATGGTGGCAATGCTTTTGAATGGATGGACTACATTGAGTGGTCTTACTTCAAAGAAGCCGTAGCCAAAGACAAAAAATATATTGACTCTGCTGCTGCAGCTTGTGGTTTGGAACCCCGCATGATTGTCGCCTGCTTGGTTGGCGAACAAGTTAGGCTTTTCAATTCGCGAAGAGAGCGCTTTAAGGATTTTGTGGCGCCACTCAAAACGCTAGCACTCGAAACCAACATGTCTTTTGGTGTCACGGGTATCAAGGAAAATACTGCTAGAAATATCGAAAACTACTTGAAAGATCCGGCAAGCCCTTATTACTGTGGCGCAAAATACGCGCATTTACTCGACTACGACTCGAGTCGCAATTATAGCAACCAACATAATGACACTTTAAGTTTAAGGGTGAAACGCTTGGTCCAGTACAAAGACCATTATTACTCCTATCTCTACGCCGGTATTTTTATCAGACAAATCGCTTCCCAATGGGAGAAAGCAGGTTACCCGATAGACGAGCGCCCGGAAATTTTAGCCTCCATTTTCAACCTTGGCTACAACAAATCTAAACCCAAAAAGAATCCTGCTGCTGGCGGGTCAAACTTCAAAATTCGAGAAAAAGATTACACTTTCGGTGGTGTAGCTTACGATTTTTACTACTCCGGAGAAATGCTCGAGGAGTTCCCGTATGCTGAGGTGAAAATCAGTAGGTAGCTGAGTTCACCACTTTGAGAGTTCTAGAATGATGTGTTGGGATTTGTCTTTCATCAAATTCAATTGATTTGGCAATTGTTTTATAGCTAGCCACAATGCGAAATTACAGCCATTATCTGTAATTTAGAGCTATGAAAGTTAAAATCATTTATCTCCTCTTCTTACTCATTAGCACTCCTCAAATGGGTATTGCCCAACGCGCCAAGCAGAATGTGATTTATGACGTAGTGAAGCTCCAAAATGGTCAGATTTTGTACGGCAAAATGCTTGCTTTGGACAACAATTATGTCCTGACCTTCAAAGATCAATACAACCGCACCTACATCTTGTCCAAAGAAATGTATGCATACATAGAAGAAGACCGCAGTTTTACACAGCGCGTCAAAATGGTTGATTCTTTGGTCAGACCACGCAAAATCAATGAATTTGATTTTCACGTAGGGCTAAATGCCTTATTTGCTGGCGTTGATCCAGGGTTCAAGCCAGACAGCTACTACCTCTCGAGCAATGGAAATGGCATGTTTTATTACACGCCCATTTGTTTGAGTCTAGGTTTAGGTAAGTATATTCATAGACAACATTATTTGGGAGGAAGTCTAGACTTAAAAGCCATTGGCGGACCTACCACATTTAGTCAATACAATCTAAACTACCGCTTTTTATATGACCGAAACAAAAGCAATGCCGCACGCTATATCCCCATCACACTCGGTTTTCAGAACCTAACCAGCGAAGAAACTTTCCAAGTAGCAGACCTCACCATGCCGCCATTTCCTATAAACACTGAAAAAACCTTCGAAACCACCGTGTCTAGCCTTTATTTAGGGGTGGGTCACGGCTTTTCTTTTATCGGTAAAGATTTGCACTACCTTAACTTGGAAATTCTGTTATACAAAGGCCTGTTTGCCAAACATACCTTCATCAGCAATGAGCTGACCTTACCCAACCTCAACTACCAAACGGCAGGGGCACAACTCAAATTGAGTTACCATTTTTAAACAAATTATCGTACCTTCAATCAATGGAACTACTTTGGACGATCATCGGATTTGTATTGCTACTAGCCGGTCTTGTGGGTAGCTTTCTACCTGTGCTGCCCGGTCCACCCATTTCTTTTATTGGCCTCCTCCTGGTTCATTTTTTAGGTGGAGCGGCTTTGTCGAGTACAATTCTATACGTTTACGCCTTTTTATCTGTCGTTTTACTCATTCTCGACTATTATCTTCCAATCTGGACAACCAAAAAATTTGGTGGCAGCAAAGCTGGTCAGTGGGGCGCCACCATTGGGGTGTTGCTCGGCCTATTTGCTGGGCCCTGGGGCATCATTCTTGGCCCCTTAGTGGGTGCTTATGTCGGTGAGCTCGTTGCAGGCCGCAACAACCAAGATGCCTGGAAATCCGCTAAAGGCGCATTTTTAGGTTTTTTACTCGGCACCGGCCTCAAAATTATGCTGGTTGGCGCCATGATCTGGAGCGCAATACAAGCCCTGTAGTAAGCAAAATTATTCCCTAAAATCTTTAAGGAAAATATACCAGACCCTATTTTTGATCGATTTTGGGTTGTACCTTTGTGTTTACCTACATTTACAGCACTATGCTACGGTTTTTATTTATTGTGTGCTTCTTTTGGGGCCCTCTTCAGGCGCAAAGCGTCTTTGATTTGGCGCGTTCGGGCAGTGCCCAACAGATGGAAAAATACCTGCGCAAACATCCTGAGCACCTGAACCTGCGCTCAGAACACGGCGCCACGCCCTTACTGCTGGCCACTTATCGAGGAAATCATGGGGTCGCAGAAGTTTTGCTCAAGGCCGGAGCAGACCCAAATCAATGTTTCAAAGAAGGCGCACCCATTTATGGTGTGATTTTTAAAGGTGATGCCGAAATGCTCGACTTACTCATCAAAAAAGGCGTCGATGTAAACCAAGTATGTCAGTTAGAAGAGTTGGGCTACCCTATCCATTTAGCCATCAACCTGCTTCGTTTTGAGCAAATCAAGCAACTTTTAAAGGCCGGAGTGCGTCTAGACGTGCGTGATGCACAAGGTAGAACCATTGACGATTTATTGCGCTTGCATCAGAATCCTGAATTGACTGCCCTTTTTACAAATCATAATTGACCAAAATAAAATGAAAAAGTCTACACATTTATTGAGTTTCTTCCTGCTCTTCATCCTGCCGATTTCCTTTGCACAAACCTACACAACAGGTGTGGTGAATTTGAGTTCAACAGCAGGCCTCGCCATGAGCGCTAAAATTGATGTCACCACCCAAGTAACGCTGACGCTCACAGGGCCCGCTGGCCGTTGGTTTGCGCTTGGTTTCAATGCCAGCTCCATGACCAATGGAACTGATGTTGTTGGTGTTCATAGCGCTACTACACTCAGCGCTTTTGATTGTAAACTGATTGGCTTTGCAGCACCTGTAACCGATGCGCAACAAAACTGGACCATCACTTCTGACGTCGTGAGTGCAGGTACCCGTACCATCATCGCTACGCGTGCACTCAATACTGGCGATGCCAACGACTACATATTTTCTGCTACCCCAACAGCAATAAGTCTCATTTGGTCGCGTTCAAATTCAGCTACATTCACATATAGCAACCACGGAGGCGGCAACCGCGGTGTCGCTGCGGCAAGTTTTACTTTCGTGCCACCACCTGCGCCACCAGCTGCACCAACCGGAGCTGCTAGTCAAACATTTTGCGCAGGCGTAACAATCAACCAATTAAGTGCCACTGGAACTGCCATTCAATGGTATGCAACTGCTACAGGCGGCGCTCCTCTTGCAACAAATACAGTATTGGTCAATGGATCAACTTATTACGCTACCCAAACTGTCAATGGTTTGGAATCTACCAATCGTTTGGCTGTCACAATTACGCTGAATACCGCTCCTACTGTACCAAGCGCAATCAACGGGTCGGCAAACTTTTGCTACAGCGGGGGTGTTCAGCTCTTTAATATCGCAAGTGTATCTGGCGCAAGTTCTTATGTTTGGACTACGCCATTAGGTGCAACAGGCTCAAGCACCGGAACAAACATCAGTTTGATATTTTCCCCAAGTTTTGTTTCCGGAACGCTATCAGTACTGGCACAAAACACCTGCGGACAAAGCGCTCCGGTGAGTGTGGTAATCAATCAATACTTGCAATCGAGTACAACCTTAAATGTCACCACATGTGATCCCTACTCATTTAATGGACAAAACTACGCGCAAAGTGGATCGTACATCTATGCTGGACAAACCGTTTATGGTTGCGACTCCACTGTAACGCTCAATCTAACCATTTCACCAACCATTCAAACGACACTTAACGAGAACGCCTGTGGCTCTTTCCCTTGGAACGGACAAAACTTATGGACGAGCGGCGTTTACATCGATTCACTACAAAGCGCAGCAGGTTGCGACTCCGTAGTTGTACTCAACCTGAATGTGTACCCTATTTATGCTATTGTTTTGGATAGCGCCGTTCTAGACGCTTTCTCTTGGAATGGGATAGATTACGCAACTTCTGGTGCTTACACCCAGTTCTTTACTTCGGTCAATGGTTGCGACAGCAGCGTCACCATCAACCTCACGATAGAAGACAGCGGACTCGATGAAAATACAACATCCTATCTTGCTTATCCCAACCCTGTAACTGACGGAACCTTATGGATTTCAGGGTTAAAAGAAGCTACCACTTATCAAATTTGGGATACACAAGGCCGCTTACTTCAAGTAGGCACAACCGTCAATTCTATTTCTATTATTGATGAAATTACAAACGGAACATATATCCTACTCATCAATGAGCAACGCCTGCGCTTTCAAGTGTTCAGACACTGATGCTGCTGTGCTTTCTTATAGTAATTGACACGTTTGACATTTTGGATGGCGCCTTTTAGAACAATGTAAAAAATATAACCACCACCACCAGTAGAGATCAGCGCCATTGCTCCTACATTATTCCACAAGAATAAAGCACCAGCACCGGCAATGAGCACCGGCCCACCAACGACAACTAAGCACAGCCAACTCTTTGCTGCCAAGCGATACCCAAAATGATTGTGAAAAGGGTAATTCTTTTTAAATTCAATGCCTTGTGTATAAAGTACAGCCACTGTATCGATCAAAAATGGTGTTTTTTGATCAGCTACCTTAAAAAAATATTTGTCTCCGCTTAAAAAGGCATAACCTTCTGTCAATATTTTACATCCATTTTTAAGCATAAACCCTACCTCTGTTGGGCCAAAAGCTTGAAGCCTTTCCATATTGGTAAGACCCTTGAGTGTTGCTTCTGAAACTTTTTGTTCAAGATACTTTTGTTGCTCTTGTTTTTTGGCATTCCTAAAATCATTTTGAGCACTGTATTGAAAAGGTCCTGCAGTCTTGAAATATGCATAAAAAGTGTTGTTTTTAACTTTACTACCCGGTTTGATTTGAGCAAAATGCAAGTCTTTACCATAAAAAATGTCTGTTTCTCCTATTTCAGCCAATGCCAATTTCATAACTTGCTCTGAAGCGGCCTCTCTGAAATAAATAGTGTCATCAGACAAAAAGTAATACTTCATGCACAGTACTATGGTATCTTGCGCAAGCAATGGAAGCTCATGCCAGCTCGCACGTGGCGGAAAATCTGAAGGATTTTTTACTTGTGCAAAATTCAGATTGGACCAGGTCAATAAGAAAAACAAGGCGGACAAGAATAACAGTTTCATATGCAATAGTTTTGACTAAACTAGCACAAATAAGCACTAACAGCAAACCTAATTACACAAGTAAATTACTGTTAGTTGCGAAATTCACAACTTTACTTGCGTCTTGCATACGCCCGGTGCATGAAGAATACATGCGGGAAAGAAAGTGCCGACAAAAAGATAAAGAGTAGTCCCCAATTTTGAGCTGAAGACCAAAAATAATATCCTGCAAAAAGGCCAATGCTTGCCAACATAAATGGCAAAGCCTGCCACCAAAGTTGCTTTGGCTTCTTGGATGTAATTTGCGTGAGGTAGCGCCAACCATTTAAGCTGTGCTGAAAAATAAAATAGATGCCAAAGGCCTCAATCAAAGGCAAACCACTCAGTAAAATCAAAACAATAATGGCCTCAATAATACGCCACGATCGAAAAACGAAAACAGGAATGATTCCGATAAACATCCAGAATGGGATGGCTGTCAAATAGGTGAAAAATGGCGCACTGGAAAGCCAATACAGCTCAACTCCCATTTGCAAAAGCACTTTTTTAACCTCTAAAAAATGAGTTAATAGCAAGAAGAGCAAGGAAAAGGCCCCCCATAAAAATGGACGCAAAGAGGTGTGTTTTAGCCGCCATATTTCTAAATCGGCCTGACCAAAATGCCAAGCAGAATAGCCTAAAAATAACACCAAAGCAAGTGGTGGCACAAGTAGCCAAAAGCACAATACGCCGATACCCAAAGCTAAATAAAGCAAGAAATAAGGCAGCAGTTGAGACAATTTTTTACCTGGATATTGATGTAAATGATCAATTGCGCCATGTGGCAAACCCACCATGAGCAGGCCTGCCAACAAAAGGGGCCAGCACCATTCCAGCAAACCAAAAGTTTGTAAACTAGAAGCAAAAACACCGCAAAGCAATGCCAGAGAAACTTTACTCAAGCCAGTTTGAGCATTCAGTAGCAAATCTCTGAAGGCGGCGCCTAAAAAGAGAAACAATGGAAGGGTTAGCATCAAGCGGGCTTCTTGTGCAGGTGTGCTCGTTTCATCAAGAAAATTCAATACATTTTCTGCCTTATTGCGGGCAAATAAACTTTCAAAAATGTCCTTGCCGCGCTGAGGCTTTCGCGCTAAAATTTGTAAAAGCAAGCGATCATAATAGGCAAAGCGCTTTTTTGTTTGCCTGCGGGCCAATACTGTTGCTCCTTGTTGTATTGAATGCGCAATAGTGTTGGCGTCGTGGAGGTTGCGAATAAAAGAGTAACCAGTACTTGGTTTGAGTAAGCCAGCCGCTGCACCCATCGGATGAACATGCTTTGCTTGAACAGGACTTTCTGGTAGGCTACTACACATCGCAATACTGCCCTGCTCCTGTGAGATAATTTCAAATGAAGTATCAAAATGCGCTAAGTAGGCTTGTACAAAACCAAAGGCCTCGTCTTTAGTAATGGATTCCTTTCCAAAGCGCGTTGGCTCCAGTAATGCGTGGTTGGCAGCAAAAGGCAAAACATACATGAATTGCGTTTGCTCATTTTGCGCGATACTGAAATCCATCATGGTGAAGGAACGCGTATCAAAAACTGGTTTATCTGTGCGCACTACCCAACCAAAAAAACTCTGGCTCAGTAAGGTCTCTGAAGGGTGTTGAACCCTCCACTCAGGCGGCCTTGAATCAAAAACATGTGTGGCCAATTCACTCAAATCTCCATCGACAGTACGATGTTCCCAAGTAAATTCATGCTGTGCTAAAATTGCTTTGGCGTGGGCATAAAGTGCTGCTGCACTCAAATAATAATAACGCTTATTGCACAACTGCTGCGGTGCTTTGTCGTTGCAAATGACTTGGTCCCAGCTGTATTCCACTAAAGATTCTAAACCATTCTCTTTGAGCTCTTCAGGGCTCAGCCAAAAACAAAAAGTGCGGTCATTGGTGACTTTTGGCGCTGGGTCAAGCACCAAAATACGGCTGTTTGCGAGCAAGCCCTTCCGGTGCAAGGCATGCAGTAGCAACGAATTGGCGCAGCCCATGCCCACAAAGGCATGCGTAAATGACGGGCTCGAAGAAGGCAAATAGTAGGTTTAAGTTACCAATATAACCATTTGAATTTCAAAATGTTTAATCAGGCTGCTTGCGTAGCAAAAAGCACTGCTTTTTTGTAGCGCTGCATGGTCTGTACACGCTTGGTGCCGCGAATCATTACATAGGTGGAAAGTCCATCGTGCAGCAATTTTATAAATATCTCGTTTGACACCTTCACCGAAATAATGACATCCGTTGGATTCGAAATATATCTTGCTTGTTTGAATCGTCCTGCCATCTGTTAAATAAAGGTATGCTGCACTATCAGAAACCTGCCCCAATTTGGTATCGTAAACTTGAACTTTTTCGCTATCCAGTACGAGAGGTCTGCTTTTTGGGATTGAATCCAATTGGGCAACATGCTCTTGCTCAGACACTGTTTTGCTGAAGGGCAATTCAGGTGAATTTAAATAGTAATAGTAAAATCTATCAAGCTTTTCATTTTTTGAGCTCCGACCTGCCTTCGCTCCTTTTGGACCATAAAAACGTCGGGCAAAGTGATAAGGCTTCCCTAAATAAAATCTTGGGTATTGCAAATCAACTAGCCCAACTTTCACTACCCCTTGGCTGATCGCCTCTCTAAAAAACATGGTGTCATCCGAAACAAAATAAAATTTCATCACCTGAATGAGTGAGTCAGTTTCTTTGGTCTTGAGGTATTCCCATTCCGATTCTGGCGGATAATGAACGGGGTCGAGCTGCTGAGCGCTCACAATGAAAACGGCAAAGAGTACCGCAAATAATGAAGTCAAACGTCGTTTCATGCTGGTCATTTTGACCAGATTTATTGCGAACCACGCAGCAAACCCAACTCAATTCCACAAGCTTATGAAAATGAGTTGTGTTTTTCGCAAGCAAATTGTAAGCTACTGCTCATTGGGTTCATACTCCTCTCGGCTAGGGCTGTAAGCCACCGCACGAATCAATTCTACCCGATGGTAACGGTAACCACTTGGTGAGGCAGACTGAAATTTAAAAGGAATTTGCTCGCCGGGCGCTATATATTTATAGACAGTGTGCACTTTGGAGTCGAGCGCCGTTTTGGTTTCAGACAAGAACGTAACGCGGATCTCAAAGTTCATAAATGTGGCGTATTTAGCGTCGTTGTATATCTGACCATAAAACTCTTCCTTGGCTGCAAACCAGCGATAAGTATGCTCGTAATCAAGGGAAAGGTACTTCAGCGGTTCTTTTATTTCCTTGTTGCGGAGTTCTTTTTCTAATTTGGCTTGCTGCTGCTCGAGTGTAAGCGGCGGAGTAAGGTCTTTTTTGGCTGCTTTTTGCTCAGCTTCATTGAGCTCTTTTTGGGTTTCGCGCAAGACAGTTCTCAAAGAATCTGCTTCAATTTGATCTTGGGTCAGGACATCTTGTCTAGGGCCGCCAAAAAGTTTATAGACGCCGCCCACAAGGACTAACACAAGGGCTGAACCGATTAAAATTTTGGTCCAAGACCAACCAGATGTATTTTGAGCTGACGCCATATCAATTTGATTTGAACGAAGATAACGATTTTGTAAAGACTGCTTATAGCTACCCTTTTTTGACAATTTTTTGAATTTCAGCTTCTGTCTGCTGCAGTTTGGTTTGGCAATACGCGACCAATTCATTGGCGCGGGCCACGGTACTGGCGAGCTCATCAATTTTAACTTCTTTTTGCTCGAGTTTCTTGACGATGGCCTGAAGCTGAGAAAGTGCTTCTTCGTAACTTAAGTTTTCTTGCATGTTAT
>JBIKZM010000120.1:0-5149 GCA_044354735.1 Crocinitomicaceae bacterium | reverse complement strand
TGGTGAAACCGTAAAAATTGGCTACGTTGACCAAAGCCATAAGGATATCCACCCCGACAAAACCGTTTTTGATGTTGTTTCTAATGGCTTAGAATACGTAGAAGTAGGCAACGATAAAATCAACTCCCGCGCTTACTTATCGAAGTTCAATTTCAATGGCTCAGATCAAAACAAAAAGGTTGGCATCCTCTCCGGAGGTGAGCGCAACCGCTTGCACTTAGCCATGACCCTCAAGACCGAAGCCAATGTGCTTTTATTAGATGAGCCCACCAACGACATCGACATCAATACACTTCGTGCCTTAGAAGAAGGTATTGAAAACTTTGCGGGCTGCGCGGTAGTCATTTCCCACGACCGCTGGTTTTTAGACCGCATCTGTACGCACATCCTTGCTTTTGAAGGCGACTCACAAGTCTATTGGTTTGAGGGTTCTTATTCTGAGTACGAAGAAAACCGCAAAAAACGCCTTGGCGACTCAGGGCCGAAACGCATTCGCTATAGAAGTTTGAGTTAATGACAACTCCGTTGTTTCCAACGGGAACTTGTTTTTAGAAGCGAATCGTTTTCCGAGAGATCGTTTTTTTGATTGGTTTGTAATTTGAGTTGACTTAAGTCAGGTTGTCCGGCATCTACCCAGGCTGTATACCACACGCTACTTACCATGAGGATAGCTGCCCTCAAGCGGCGTTCCACCATTCCGTTGAGGCTTTTGTGATATGCTTCGCAGAATTTTCTAGCGTAAACTTTCGTGAGGGTGCTGCCGCGCTGCTCATAGCTGTATTTTTCAGCAGGGCCAATTTGACTACTCACTTGCTTTTCAAACTTCAAGACGGAGTCTAGGGCGGCATGCGAGGCGCGAACAGCAGTCCAAATTTCTTTTTGAACCGAGGGTAGGTAGTGGGCTTTACCAATCCAATAATTGTAATTTTCTGCTTGCAGTTCAATCAAGCGGCTCTCCCAAAGGCCATGAATACCATATTGATTGGTAAGTTGCCCGTTGTAATTTTCTGTGGTGTGCAGGGGCACATGCGCATCGGCAATGTAATGCCCAATTTCTGCGGCGTATTTCAAGATGAGTGTCAGGTCTTGGGTTTCAAATGCTTTTTGCAAGCGGTATTTCATGCGCACTGCATGCCAAGGTACAATTCCGTAGGCTTGAAGGGTATCTTCGGAGTGGCAATCTATGGCCTCTTGCCAATTTTGTGGTAGATTCCAAAAAGGGTCTTGGCCTTTTAAATAGTAATGATCGAGGTCGATGTAGTGGCGCGCTGCTTCTGCTTGAACAGCATAGCGGCGTTGGTCTGGTGCTACGGATTGGCTGATGAGGTAGGGCAGGTGCTGTACAAAAACGGCCTGTAATTCAGGAGGTAAGAGATAGACTGCAAATTCATTGATGCGCTCGTGCCCTGCAAAACCCCATTGGCTATTTTGCTTGGTTTGGCTGCGTGTAAAAAGAAGCCCCGTCAGAATGAGGCCTGAAATGAGCTTAAGCTTCTTGTAATTTGATAAGTTTACCATCTTTAAGTATTGGAATGACCTCCGTTTGATTTGGTGTCAGACAATACTTGATATCGTCATTGAGATTCAGGTTCTTGAGCCTGCGGCGATGAGAACTCGATTTGAGGTAACCAAGGAAATTGTCCTTGGCCGAAAGGTATAAATACTTGGCAGCAATAGAAGAGTCTTCGTCGGAAATGTAGTTGCCCGTTCCGATTAAATACTGACAAATTGCCCCTGCACAGATGGTATCTTCTAAGTTGAATTTATCTTGCCAACCAGAACACAAGCAGAGTACATTTTTATCTTGCTTTTCAAGCCACTTGCAAAGAAAATCTAAGTTTAAAAAGGAACCAACAACAACAGTTTCGGCATCTTTGGCAACGTCTAAAGATTTGGTACCGTTGGTAGTGGTGAGCACGACATCTTTTCCTTTGAAGTCTTCACGCATGTAGGAGAAAGGCGAGTTGCCGAAGTCAAAACCCTCTACAATTTGTCCTTTGCGCTCTGCGCCAGCCAAAAAACCTTTCTGTTTGTAAGCCCAAGCTTCTTCTATAGTGGGTACGGGAATGATGGAGTTGATGCCGTTGTCAAAAGCCGCGCAAATAGCCGAAGTGGCGCGCAATACGTCAATAACCACTACAATTTCAAACTCATCTTTGTAATAAGCGTATTCTCCGGGTGTAAAACAAACCTCCACATGCTTTCTTGTCTCCATGCTGCAAAGTTACAATTTTTTCAAAAGAACAATAAAAAAGGGGGCCGAAGCCCCCTTTAAATTAGGTAATTGATTCGCTTAGAATCTCCAACCGATACGAACAGAACCGTGAGCTGCTCCAATGTTGGTATAGCTCATTTTGTTTTCTGGTTCGAAACCTGCAGGGTTCCCCATGACAGTTACTGTTGTAGCTTCATTATTTACAGAAGTACTGGTTAGGTTCATTTCAAGACCTAGGTAGAGGTTGTCTGCTACATAGTAGTCAAAACCAGCGCCAATACCCCAGCCGAATGTACCGTAACCACCAACGATTTTAGCATCGGTAATGACAGCGCTGTAGCCAGAGCCATCAGAATTCGCCCAATTTTCTTCGTAAGATCCTTTTCCGAAGCTGATACCAGCAGAAAAATAAGGAGACATGCGGTCTGTACCTGTTAAGTGGTATTCAGCACCCAAACCTAAATTCCATTGGCTGCGCGCGATATCAACAGTGCCTGTTGCGCCTGTTCCGTCGGGATTTGCATAATACGTGTAAGATTCAGTACTTGGTGTATTGACAACCGAAGAACCGTCGCCACCGAAGCCAAATTGTAAGCGGCCAGCGATATTATCTGTAGCAAAATAACGCAGGCGAATAGAAGGTGCTGCAAAACTCATCCCATCAGTGGTATTGAGGTTAGCGAGGCCTTCTAATGAATAACGCGCGTCATCACTAGCAGGTTTTTGAGCAAACAAAGACCCAGTCAATGTCAATGCCCCAACAAAAATCATTAATCTTTTCATAGTTGTTTGTTTTAATTGGTTTAGTCGAATGTAGACAATCGATTGCATTCTTGTTTCAAAAAAAAATAAACAATTTATGGTTCATAACTGTTGATAATCAGTCGTTTTTCGCTTTGAGCTCCTGCTCTAGCTGGAATTGATACATGTCAAAGTATGCCCCTTTTTGGGCTAATAAAGTTTCATGGGTGCCTGCTTCAACAATACTGCCTTCCTCTAAAACGATGATTTTAGTGGCATTTCGAATAGAAGAAATGCGGTGCGATACAATAATGGTGGCGCGTTCTTGTGCATCTTTTTGGAGTTCTTCCAAGATGATTTCTTCGGTTTCGGTGTCTACGGCGCTTAGGCAATCGTCTAAGATCAAAAGTTGGGGTTTGCGCAGTAACGCACGTGCTATAGATACGCGTTGTTTTTGACCGCCGCTTAAATTCACGCCTCTTTCACCTAGAATAGTCTGAAAACCGTCTTGAAATTCGTGAATGTTGTGGAGAACATGTGCTTTTTTACAAGCATCTTCAAGGTCTTGCATACTTAGATCTTGTTGTTCTACGCCAAATTTGAGGTTGTTGGCAATGGTGTCTGAAAAGAGAAAGACATCTTGAGGTACAAGTGCAATTTGATGGCGATAGGAATTCAAACTGTATTGTGGCAGGGCTTTTTCAGTAATGCTGATTTGCCCAGTACTCGGATCAAAATGCCGGGCCAACAAAGCGCAAATAGTTGACTTCCCAGAGCCAGTTGGCCCGATAATAGCGAGAGTTTCTCCCTTTTGAACGCTAAAAGAAACATCGTTGAGAACCTTAGCGTCGCTCTCAGGATAACTGAAATGAACGTGTTCAAAAGCCAGGCCTGTTTCCAACGGACATGCCAAGTCGGTATCGTTTTTGATTTTGGGTTTGCGCAATAAAAATTCGTTGAGACGCTGTTGGGAAGCGGCTGCACGCTGAATAATAGAGGATATCCAGCCCAAGCTTGCAAAAGGCCAAGTAAGGTTGGTGACATACATGATGAAAGCCACAATACCCCCAACAGTCATTTTCTTTTCAAACGTAAGTAAGCCGCCATAATAAATAGCAATCATGGAGCTCAGGCCAATTAAAAAGATAATGGTTGGGCTAAAAAATGCATTGACCAACACCAAGCGCATGCTTTGTTTTTTATAGCGCTCAGCTGATGCACTTACCTTTTCTGTGGTTTGTTCTTCGCGTTGGTAGGCTTTGATGATGCGGATACCAGCAAAGGATTCTTGGGCCAAGGTGCTTAGAAAGGATTGTTCTTTTTGGACCTCCAAACTCATTTTGTTCATGGTAGAGGACACTTTGTAAATCAGGATGCTCATGAGTGGTAAGGGCAACAATACGTATACAGTGAGGCTCGGTGAAATGGAGATCATTTTGCCTACAATCAAAACAAAACTGACTACCAAATTAATGGTATACATCATGCCGGGCCCAGCATAAGCGCGCACCAAGCCAACGTCTTCAGAAATGCGGTTCATGAGGTCGCCCGTGGCGTTGCGCTTGTAAAAGCTTTGGTCTAGGGCTTGGTATTGATCGTAAATTTCTTTTTTGAGGTCGAATTCGATGTAGCGCGACATCACAATTATGGTTTGTCTCATCAGAAACAAGAAGAAACCTTTGAGCAACGAAAAACCCATGTAGATGGCGCCAAGTTCTAGAGCCAGCCATAGGTAATTAGTTGGTTTATTGCTGGCTAGCTGACTTTGGAATTGATCGATGGAGTCGCTGAAAAAGGCTGGCATTTGAACGCCAAAATAATTGCTGACTACTGTAAATAGAATACCGAGTAAAAATCGCCATTTGTACTTTATAAAGTATTTGTTAATGTATCGGAGGGACTTCATGGTTTTTTTCTACTTTTGCCAAGTTATTTGCGCTTGTAAAGTTAAGTCAAATAAGAATTAGTGAACGAACTCATTTCAAAAACATGTCTGATTTGACAGTCTCCCCATTGGTAGATTCATCTTTGAATCCCATTCTTCAACCCATGCAAGCCATGGGACACGAACACATCCTTTTTTGTAACGATAAAGCAACAGGTCTCAAAGCAATTATAGCTGTTCACAATACGGTGCTTGGTCCGGCACTTGGCGGAACCCGCATGTGGATGTATCAAAACGAACAAGAAGCA
>JBIKZM010000119.1:0-5192 GCA_044354735.1 Crocinitomicaceae bacterium | reverse complement strand
TGGCAGACTCTGCATTGCTTGAGTCCAACCCCAACCTAGACCGCATTGGTGTCATTTGGGGATCAGGAGTTGGAGGCCTTAAAACGTTCCAAGAGGAAGCAAGAGAGTATTTCAGTGGAGACGGAACGCCCCGCTTTAATCCTTTCTTTATCCCAAAAATGATTGCCGATATTGCAGCTGGTCATATTTCTATTAAATATGGTTTACGTGGTCCTAACTACGTGTGTGTATCAGCTTGTGCATCTGCAACCAATGCTATTATTGACGCATTTAACCTCATTCGTTTGGGGAAAGCCGATGCTATCGTTACTGGTGGCTCTGAAGCTGGCGTGAACGAAATGGGCATGGGTGGTTTCAATGCTTTAAAAGCACTTTCTACCCGCAACGACTCCCCAGAAACCGCATCTCGTCCGTTCGACCTCGACCGCGATGGTTTTGTACTTGGTGAAGGCTCTGGTTGTCTTATCCTCGAAGAATACGAGCACGCGATCAAGCGCGGCGCAAAAATTTACGCTGAGGTGATCGGCGGCGGCATGTCTGGTGACGCCTACCACATGACTGCACCTCACCCAGAAGGCTTAGGAGCGCGCAACACCATGCTCGCAGCTCTGGAAGACGCCGAAATCGACCCTTCTCAAATTGACTACGTAAATGTGCACGGCACTTCTACACCACTTGGCGATATCGCAGAAGTGAAAGCTATCCAGCATGTTTTTGGCGAACACGCCTACAAGCTCAACATCAGTTCAACCAAATCCATGACAGGTCACCTTTTAGGTGCTGCCGGCGCCATCGAGGCAGTGGCTTGCGTTCTTGCTGTAAAAAACGATATGGTTCCGCCAACGATCAATCACTTTACCGACGACCCCGCGCTCGATCCAAAACTAAACTTTACTTTTCATCAGCCACAGGCACGCACAGTAAATATCGCTTTGTCCAATACCTTTGGTTTTGGGGGCCACAACACCTCCATTATCGTAAAGAAATTTAAAGCATAAATTGCTCAAAATTCCTCTCTTCAAAAAGAAGAAAACAACCGAAGAGCTAGACGTTATTCGCTTTGTTTTGGCTCAATTTGGCTACAAGCCTCAAAATATTTCATTTTTCATACAGGCCCTGACGCACAAAAGCTCTTTGTCTGATCAACATTTATTGGCTGCAAACGAAAGACTCGAGTTTTTAGGAGATTCCATTCTTGATGCCGTTGTCGCTTCTTTTGTTTATGAAAAATACCCTGAACTGGACGAAGGCCAACTTACGAAAATCAAGTCAAAAATAGTGAATCGAAAGTCTTTAGCTACTATTGGTGAGCGTATGGGCATTAGAAATCACCTCATTTATAGCCAAGGAAGAAGTATCAATTTAGTGGGCTTAGAAGGCAATGCCTTTGAAGCGCTAATCGGCGCTATTTACCTAGACGGGGGATTTGTAATCACACAACGTGTATTGAAAAAAACCGTTTTTAGAAAGCACCTTGATCTCAATAAGGTACTCGAAGAAGAATTAGACTTTAAATCTGCTCTTTTTATTTGGTGCCAGCGCAAGAAACTAAGCCTTGAATTTGTGTTGTTATCTGAACAATTTGCGGACGGCAAAGCAATCTACGAGATGAGCGTGCAGATCAACCGCACGAGTTATGGAAAAGGAAAAGGGTTCTCAAAAAAAGAAGCAGAACAAGCAGCGGCAAAAGAAACGCTTGCATTGATGGGAGAAATTTAAGACCGCACTTTATTTATTAAAATTTGTAGTACATTTGTGCTATAAAAGAACAACGCATGACTTGGACAGACTTTATATACAAAATTGGTGATGTATTTCAATGGTCTTTTGGCTTTTTTGAAATGGTTCAAAACTACTTTAATACAGCGCTTATCTTACTTGGTTTCTTTGGCTTTTATTTCTGGATGCGTACACAAAAGCGCGCTAGCGACAAGGCCAATGTGCCTGTAGAAATCAAAGACAACCAAGGTTGGTACAATAAAGAAGGTCAAAAACTGAAGTAATTCAGTTTTCATCAATATAAAAAAGGGCGGTCATTGACCGCCCTTTTTGTTGTAAAAAAATTCTTATTTGGTTGATTCTTATTTGTCTGAAGTAAGAGCTGCGCTTAAGAATTCACGGTTCATGCGCGCGATGTTTTCTAAAGAGATGCCTTTAGGGCATTCAACTTCACAAGCACCAGTATTGGTACAGTTACCAAAACCTTCTTCATCCATTTGGCGCACCATATTCAGTGCACGGCCTTTAGCTTCTACCTTTCCTTGCGGTAACAGCGCGTATTGTGAAATTTTAGCCCCTACAAATAACATTGCTGAGCCGTTTTTGCAGGTTGCTACACAAGCACCGCAACCAATGCAAGCTGCCGCTTCAAAAGCTTTGTCTGCATCTGATTTTGGAATTGGAATAGCGTTGGCATCCATGGTGCGGCCGGAAGTATTTACCGAAACAAAACCACCTACTTGTTGGATGCGGTCAAAAGCAGAGCGATCTACGACAAGGTCTTTGACAATTGGGAAGGCTCTTGATCTCCAGGGCTCTACGTAGATCGTATCTCCATCTGTGAAACTACGCATGTGCAACTGACATGTGGTAGTTCCGGTTTCAGGGCCGTGGGCGCGTCCGTTGATATACAAAGAGCACATTCCGCAGATGCCTTCACGACAGTCGTGATCGAATGCCACAGGTTCTTTTTGCGCGTTGATCAGTTGCTCGTTGAGTTGGTCAAGCATTTCAAGAAAAGAACTATCTGTCGAGACCTTATCTAGGCTATACGTTTCAATACCACCTTTCGCATTGGTATTTTTTTGTCTCCAGATTTTGAGCGTAATATTGATAAATTTTGAAGCCATATCTATTTATTTATAGTTGCGTGCTGCAATTTTAATGAACTCGTAATTGAGGGCTTCTTTGTGAAGCGCCGCTTTTTTGGCATCGCCATCTTGGTATTCCCAAGAAGCAACGTATTTGAAATTTTCGTCGTCGCGGAGGGTTTCACCTTCGCTATCTTGATATTCTTCGCGGAAATGCCCACCACAAGACTCTTCTCGGCGCAAGGCATCTACAGCCATCAGTTGGCCTAGTTCGATGAAGTCAGCAACGCGCATTGCTTTATCGAGTTCGGTGTTCATTTCGTTGGCTTCGCCAGGGACATAAACATCTTTATAGAATTCTTCGCGCAGCGCAGCAATTTCTTCAATGGCTGCTTTCAAGCCCTCTTCGCTGCGTGCCATCCCCACACTGTTCCACATAATGAGGCCAAGACGTTTGTGGAAGTGATCGACAGACTTAGTCCCTTTGTTTTCAATAAAACGGTCAATACTTGATTTAACTTCTAACTCGGCTTGTTCGAACTCTGGACTATCAGTAGAAATTTTACCCGTACGGATATCGTCGGCAAGGTAATCTGAGATGGTGTAAGGTAAGACGAAATAGCCGTCGGCCAAACCTTGCATAAGCGCAGAAGCGCCGAGGCGGTTGGCACCGTGGTCTGAGAAGTTTGCCTCGCCTGTTACAAAACAACCTTGGATACTACTTTGTAGGTTGTAATCTACCCATACTCCACCCATCGTGTAGTGAACTGCAGGGTATATTTTCATTGGTGTTTCGTACGGGTTGTCGTCGGTGATTTTTTGGTACATCTGAAATAAGTTACCATACTTCTCTTCAATCCATTTTTTACCGAGTGCAATAATTTTTTCTTCGGTAGGGTTGTGGTCTCCTTGTGAAAAAGCAGATTGGCGACCTTTGCTGCGAATTTCAGTTGCGAAGTCGAGGTAAACACCTTCATTCGTATCATTTGCTTCAATACCGAAACCGGCATCGCATCTTTCTTTAGCTGCTCTAGAAGCGACGTCGCGTGGAACGAGGTTACCGAATGCAGGATAGCGTCTTTCTAAGAAGTAGTCGCGGTCTTCTTCGGCAATTTGAGTGGGTTTCAGGTTGCCTTGGCGAATCGCTTCAGCATCTTCTTTTTTCATAGGAACCCAAATGCGGCCAGAGTTGCGCAAAGACTCAGACATGAGTGTGAGCTTAGACTGATTACTGCCATGTACCGGAATACAAGTTGGGTGAATTTGCACAAAGCAAGGGTTTGCAAATAGGGCTCCTTTTTTGTGTACTTTCCAAGCTGCTGACACGTTACTGCCCATCGCGTTTGTCGAGAGGAAGTACACGTTTCCGTAACCACCAGATGCAATTACAACTGCGTGAGCTGAATGGCGCTCGAGCTCACCAGTAACAAGGTTTCTAGCGATGATGCCGCGCGCCTTGCCATCAACTTTAACGAGGTCCATCATTTCGTGACGGTGGTACATTGTGACACGACCCAAGCCAATTTGACGTGAGAGCGCTGAATAAGCACCTAATAAAAGTTGTTGCCCAGTTTGCCCAGCTGCGTAGAATGTGCGTTGAACTTGTGTTCCACCGAATGAACGGTTGTCTAAGAGGCCGCCGTATTCACGTGCAAATGGAACTCCTTGTGCCACACATTGGTCGATGATATTACCCGATACTTCTGCCAAACGATAAACGTTGGCTTCGCGCGCACGGTAGTCACCACCTTTGATTGTGTCGTAAAAGAGACGGTAAATGGAGTCGCCGTCGTTTTGGTAATTTTTAGCTGCGTTGATACCACCTTGGGCTGCAATGGAGTGTGCTCTGCGCGGAGAGTCTTGGAAACAAAACGCCTTAACGTTATAGCCCATCTCGCCAAGTGAGGCAGCTGCAGAAGCGCCGGCCAAACCTGTTCCAACAACGATGACATCGATTTTGGGACGGTTGTTGGGTGCAACCAACTTCATGTGGTTTTTGTGGTTGGTCCATTTTTCTGAAATTGGACCCTCTGGAATGCGCGAATTTAGTGTTGACATAGCCTGATTCCTAGTGATTCATGTAAATAATAATGGGAATAATCGCAAACAAAAACGGAATAACAATGGCAAAGCCAGCTCCGATGATTTTGATCAGTGGGGTGTATTTAGGATGATTGATACCTAAAGATTGGAAGGCACTTTGAAAACCATGTAAGAGGTGGTAAGCCAAAACAACCATAGAGATCAAGTAAAAGAGCACTGCAAATAAGGCGCCTTCGTTTTTGCTTTTGCTAAAAAAGTCCATAACTAATGTGTGGAGGTCGCGGTAGCCCTCAGCAACTTTAACATTTGTCCCTTTGATGTAAAGGTCTGTTCCTTTTT
>JBIKZM010000004.1:0-15858 GCA_044354735.1 Crocinitomicaceae bacterium | reverse complement strand
TGTGTTATTGTCTAGAGACGAAACCTACGCCGATATTTCACCTGTTCGTTTGGATCAGGGCGGTATTTCTGCTTTTGTAACCATCATGCGTGGTTGCGACAACATGTGTTCGTTTTGCGTGGTGCCATTCACCCGAGGCCGAGAACGCTCTCGCGATCCACAGACCATTGTTGCGGAGTGTCGCGATCTTTTTGAAAAAGGCTACCGAGAGGTGACTTTATTAGGTCAGAATGTAGACTCTTACCGTTGGAACATCAGCGCTAAGGGCGAAATCAAAAACGCAAACGAGCCCACTACTAATTTTGCCCAACTCATGGAAATGGTGGCGCATGTTTCGCCATTGCTGCGCGTTCGCTTCAGTACTTCTCATCCCAAAGACATGACCGATGAGGTGCTTGAAATAATGGCGAAATACGAAAATATTTGCCCCTACATTCACCTTCCTGTGCAGTCTGGACATACAGACGTGCTCTACCGCATGAACCGCGGTTATTCTCGCGAGTGGTACCTCGATCGCATTGCCGCGATCAAACGCATCATTCCGGGCTGCGCTATTTCTACGGATATCATTACCGGTTTTTGTGGCGAAACCGAAGAAGAGCATCAAGATAC
Organism: Crocinitomicaceae bacterium; assembly: GCA_044354735.1. GTDB lineage: Bacteria > Bacteroidota > Bacteroidia > Flavobacteriales_D > Crocinitomicaceae > UBA952. Next base: position 15,246 of record JBIKZM010000004.1, on the reverse strand, counting down.
CCTCAGCTTAATGGATTTAGTACACTACGATTTTGCCTACATGTTCAAATATTCCGAACGGCCAAAAACACTTGCAGAACGCCGTTTTACAGACGATATCCCCGAAGAAGTGAAAGGTCGTCGCCTCAATGAAATCATCGAGAAGCAATTGGCTCACTCCTTAGCATCCAACCAACGCATGCTTGGCACCGTTCAAAAAGTGCTCATCGAAGGAAAATCCAAAAGATCAGAGGAGCAGCTTTGTGGGCGCACCGGCAGCAATGCCATGGTCGTATTCCCGAAACTCAATTTTAAAAAAGGAGACTACGTCAATGTGCGCATCTCCGAATGTACTTCAGCCACCTTAAAAGGTGAAATTGAATTATAAATGCTAGTTTGAATTTATGGACGTTCAGCAAATCAAACAAAGATTCGGTATCATTGGCTCAGCACCTTTGCTCAACCGCGCATTGGAAATCGCTATGCAAGTGGCTCCCACAGACATTTCAGTATTGGTTACTGGCGAGAGCGGAACCGGTAAAGAAATTATACCCCAGGTGATCCATCAACTGAGTGCGCGCAAACACGGCGAATACATCGCTGTCAACTGTGGCGCTATCCCTGAAGGAACCATTGATTCAGAATTATTTGGTCACGAGAAAGGCTCCTTCACTGGTGCACAAGGTAGTCGCCAAGGTTATTTTGAAGTGGCCAACGGCGGCACTATTTTTTTGGATGAGGTTGCGGAACTTCCTATGCAGACCCAAGTGCGCTTGCTGCGCGTGCTCGAAACCGGCGAATACATCCGTGTAGGCTCTTCTAAGCCACTCAAAACCAACGTGCGCGTTGTTGCGGCTACCAATGAAAACATGCAAAAAGCAATCGCTTCTGGCAAATTCCGCGAAGACCTCTACTATCGCCTTAGCACCGTACCTATTCCACTTCCAGCACTGCGTCAACGCGCCGAAGACATCCATTTGCTGTTTAGAAAATTTGCCAATGATTTTGCCGACAAATACCGCATGCCCGCCATCAAACTGACCGATGCAGCGGTAGAACTTTTGCTCAGCTATCCTTGGCCCGGCAATATCCGCCAGCTCAAAAATTTGGTCGAACAACTTTCCGTCATCGAAACTGCCCGTCAGATAGATGCGCTCACGCTCAATGCTTACCTTACGCCAATAACTGAAAAGACAAGCGGCCTGCAGCGCAATGAGCAAAGTCAAGACGCCATTTCAGAAAGAGAACTCATGTACAAATTTCTTTTTGACATGAAAAAAGACCTCACCGAGCTCAAAAAATTAGTCATCGATATCGCCAACGGAACACAAAATATCAATCTAAGTGCCGATCAGTCTGCTGCGGTATCTCGTCTTTACCAAGAGGTTTATGAAGAGCCAACCAACTCCACACGCATTTTACCTGCACCAAGTGTTCATGTCGAGTTGCCCTCTAGCCAACGCAGCCCAGACCACGACGAATACGAGGCGCATATAGAACTCGAAGAATCCTTGAGTTTAGAAGATCGCGAGCGCGAACTCATTCAAAAAGCACTAGAGAAGCACCGTGGAAAGCGCAAATATGCTGCGCAAGAACTCGGCATTTCTGAGCGCACGCTCTATCGCAAAATCAAAGAATTTCAATTAGCGGAATGAGGCGCTGGATCTGCTTTATTTTAGTTGCCTCTGCACTGAGCGCCTGTTGGCCCGAAAGTTTTTCCTTTCGAGACAGCGGCGGCATGGCGCCAGAATGGGTAAGTTTTACAATCCAAAATCTAGAAAATACCGCTCCAAATTGCCCCTTATCTTTTGCGCCGTTATTGACCGAACAACTCAAAGATGGCGTTCAGAACAATACCAGACTAGTGCTCAACACCAAACAAGGAGCGGGGGAGGTCAATATAGAAGGCGCCATTACAGCTTATCAAGTGCAGCCCGTTGCCATTCAAGGAGCAGACAACGCCAGTAGCAACAGACTCACCATGACACTCGCCCTCAAGATCAAGATCAAAGCGCCCAAAGAAGAAGAATGGCAATTGGTGAGTACGCGTTTTGCCGATTTCTCGGCCTCGAGTAATTTGGCCGATGTAGAGCAAAAACTGTTTGCAGAAATCTCTGCTCAAATGGTCCAAGACCTCATCAATAAGTTGTATAGTAATTGGTAAATTAGCACCGTGTTAAGTAAAGAACAACTTCATTTGCAAATCGCCATCCCGAGCAATTGTTCGGGAATTTATCTGTCTGATCTAGAAGATCTTCAGTTGGACTATCCCTATGCAACGAGTTTTTCAATTCTCTATCTCAAAACGCTTGCTAAGGAGCAAGATGTCCGACTTTCCAAAGCCCTTGAACAAAAAGCTTTTGCGATTCAAAATCGGGTTGTGCTCTACGAATTGCTCAACGAGCGCTTACAACAAGAAGCCGCCGCAATCCAAGCTCCTGCCGAAGCAATTCAAGTTCCCCAAGAAGATGAAACAACGCCCCCCGATGCACTCGATCAATTGTTAAGGGCTAGCCTCATCAATGCTGCATATGTAGACATTACTTACACTGAAGAGCTCAAATCTATGGATGAAAAAGCGCTTGAGCTCTCTAAGGCTCCCCTTGCGCAACCTGAATTTGATATACCAAAGCAAAATGAACGCTTGACTTTTTCGCAATGGCTACATATTTCTGAAGAACCTGCAGATGAACAACAGAAAGAGTATCTCCCCATTCATAAAACCAAGCAAGATTTTTATTCGCCCGCTAAAAAAGCCAAAGAAAGTTTAAGTGCCGATCAAATACCTGTTTCAGAAACCTTGGCAAAAATATACGCGATGCAAGGCGCAGTGACCAAAGCAATTGGGGTTTATGAACAATTAATTTTGCTTAATCCGGAAAAAAAGAGTTTCTTTGCAAATCAAATTAGAGTACTCAAGAAAAATCTCAACGCTTAATCATGACAGGAATACTTTCTTTTTTAATCATCGTAGCCAGCGCATTGCTGATTCTCGTTGTTTATGTTCAAAACCCAAAAGGTGGGGGCTTAAGTGCTGATTTCGGTGGAGCTGCTCAATTAGGAGGCGTACAACGCACCAACGAGCTCATCGACAAACTCACTTGGGGTTTGGCAGCTGCTATTGTTGTGCTTAGCCTGAGCATCTCTTTGAGCCAACCTAAGCCGCCAAAACAAGTGGCGCCACAAACCCAACAACAAGCTCCTAACCAAGGTCAAGGTCAAGGTCAAAATCAAGGCCAAAGCCAAGGCCAATAACCCATTTTTTCAAACGATACAAAATGTCAGTATGTCACGCATACTGACATTTTTTTTGTCCTTCATGCAATTTTGACGCAAAACAGCAATTGGCATGTTTTTCGAAGGAGAGCAGGCAACTAAAAATATTTTTTATGTCAGTAAATTTCAAACCCTTGGCAGACAGAGTTCTTGTAGAACCTGCGCCAGCAGAGCAAAAAACAGCAAGCGGAATCATTATTCCCGATACAGCAAAAGAAAAACCCTTGCGCGGTACTGTTGTAGCAGCTGGATCTGGCAAGCTAGATGAACCCATGTCAGTGAAAGTTGGCGATTCTATTCTTTATGGTCAATACGCTGGTACCGAAATCAAAATCGATGGGCACAACTTCCTCATCATGCGAGAATCAGACATCTACGGTATTTTTTAATCTTAATTAAGAAACAAAATGGCAAAAGAAATTTTCTTTGACGTCGAAGCACGCGAAAAACTCAAAAGAGGAGTTGATGCTTTGGCAAATGCAGTAAAAGTAACGCTTGGGCCTAAAGGTCGCAATGTAGTAATCGGCAAAAAATTTGGTGCACCGTACGTCACAAAAGATGGTGTAACCGTTGCCAAAGAAATAGAGCTCAAAGATCCTGTTGAAAATATGGGTGCTCAAATGGTGAAAGAAGTGGCTTCTAAAACTGCAGACATCGCAGGTGACGGCACCACTACGGCAACCGTTTTAGCACAAGCAATTGTAAGTGCCGGTCTCAAAAACGTAGCTGCAGGAGCCAACCCAATGGACCTCAAGCGCGGTATCGATAAAGCGGTAACAGAAGTAGTTGCCAACCTGCGCAAGATCTCTAAGGAAGTCGGAAACGACAACAGCAAAATTGAGCAAATTGCTACCATTTCTGCCAACAACGACGAAACCATCGGCAAACTTATTGCAGAAGCGATGAAAGTAGTAGGCAACGACGGCGTTATTACCGTTGAAGAGGCAAAAGGTACAGAAACAGAAGTGAAAACAGTAGAAGGGATGCAGTTTGACCGCGGTTACCTTTCTCCATACTTCGTGACCAACGCCGAGAAAATGATCACCGAGATGGAAAATCCTTTGATTCTCATTTCTGAAAAGAAAATCTCTAGCATGAAAGAATTGCTTCCTATCTTGGAACCAGTTGTTCAGGCAGGCAAGTCCTTGCTGATCATCGCAGAAGACGTCGATGGCGAAGCATTGGGTACATTAGTAGTGAACCGTTTGCGCGGTTCTTTAAAGGTGGCAGCTGTTAAAGCGCCTGGTTTTGGAGACCGACGCAAAGCCATGCTCGAAGATATCGCTATTTTGACAGGTAGTGTGGTGGTCTCTGAAGACCGCGGCATGACACTCGAAAACGTCACAATTGACATGTTGGGTACTGCTCAAAAAATTGAAATAGATAAAGACAACACCACCATCATAAATGGGAAAGGTGCAAAAGCCGATATCCAAGCCAGAGTAGGTCAAATTCGTGCTCAAATTGATCAAACCACCTCAGATTACGATCGCGAAAAACTTCAAGAACGCTTGGCCAAACTCGCAGGAGGAGTTGCTGTACTTTATGTAGGCGCCCCAACTGAAGTGGAAATGAAAGAAAAGAAAGACCGTGTAGACGACGCCCTTTCGGCAACTCGTGCCGCTGTTGAAGAAGGAATTGTACCGGGTGGAGGTGTCGCTTTGATCCGCGCAATTGAAACTTTAGATACGCTCATAGGTGCCAATGAAGACGAAATGACAGGCATCCAGATCGTCAAACGCGCAGCAGAAGAGCCATTGCGTCAAATCATCGCCAATGCTGGTGGTGAAGGCGCTATCGTCGTGCAACGCGTCCGCGAGGGCAAAGATGATTTCGGTTACAACGCGCGCACAGACAAATTTGAAGAGCTTTACAAGTCAGGTGTCATTGACCCTACAAAAGTAACGCGTATCGCCATTGAAAACGCTTCTTCAATTGCCGCTATGCTTCTCACTACTGAATGCGTCATTGCCGACGAACCAGAAGACACCAATGCTGCTGCTGCAATGGGCGGCATGGGCGGTGGTATGCCAGGCATGATGTAATGATTACAAGAGCCCTCGGGCTCTTTTTCATTTCTTTCTTCCCGTTTGAACGGATAGCGAGAAATGTCTATATAGAGCCACCTTCGGGTGGCTTTCTTTTTTCAGCTATTTAGCTCAACAAAAGGGCTTATTTGACTAACTTTGGCATCACAATTGCATAGCGCACAAACATGAAATATATCCTTGTTTTTTTATTGATCGGTCTGCTCTCAGCTTGCATAGAAATTTCCGATGACCTCACCCTCAACAACGATGGTTCGGGTACGCTGCGCTACAAAATTAATTTGAGCGCTAGCAAGGTCAAAGTCAATTCAATTTTGGCCTTGGATAGCCTAGATGGCAAACCCGTTCCGAGCAAAGCTCAAATTAGTGCTAAAATCAATGAATTTGTGCGTATTTTGGACGCGCAGGTCGGTATTTCAAATGTCTTAGTTGAAGAAAACTACACAGACTTTATCTTTAAGTTTTCCTGCGATTTCAGTAGTATCAGAAACCTGCAAGATGGAATCAAGTTAAGCATTACTCAGATTTCCAACGAAAAAATAACGGCTGCTGCAGATCAATTTTGGCTGAGTTGGGATGGCAATACTTTAGTGAGAAGCATTCCGTCTTACATTACCCAACAAATTAAGAATTACAAACTAGAAGATGCCGAACTGCTTAAAGAGGGGATGTATACCTCCATCGCCCGCTTTGAACGCCCCGTTGCTTCTTTCGAAAATAAGTTGGGAACCCTTAGTAAAAATCAAATGGCAGTAATGGTGCGAACCAATACCTTTGAACTCAAAGAAAACCAACATTTGCTAGACAACACAATTGTACTAACTCCGAGATGATAATCGCGGATTATGCGTAACTTCGTCCTATAATTTCTATCGTGTGAGTCAACTTTTCAAGATCGTCCTGGGTTTGGTCATTGCCACACTCATCACTACCACTGCCCAAGCCCAATTACTGCAAATACAATCTGAGCACTTGCTACCCAAAGATGCGGTAACTGTGTTCAGTATCAACAACATCAGTTTGCTGCAAAAAATATCGATGGACGAACTCGTAAACTACGAATTCATGTCCGAGGTACACCAAGAACTCTTCGATGGCTCTACTTCTGGCAAAACCCTCAAAGATGCCGGCCTAGACTTTAACCAGCGCTTGAATCTCTTCTACGGCAAATCCAACACACACGAGCTCACCGGCTTTACGTTTGGTGTGTCAGACAAAACTGCTTTATTCGAAGTCTTTGACGATTTTCAGGTAGTGCAGAGCCCTTTACCAGGTTTAGAAATCTATGGTACTTTCTTCAATCAATTACTGATCAAAGACAACAAAGCGATCCTCATCCGCATTGAACCTACCATGGAACACATCGATGCCGTGACCGACTCCATTTGGTATGCCAGAGGCAATGAAATGCCATTTGACTTTTTTGAAGAGGCGCCGCAAGAAGAGCAAATTCTAGATGAACAAACCTACGAAGACAACCCCAACACCAATGTTTTCCCAGAGGCTACTGAAAATCCGGCTGTTAAAAATTACTACGAACTCCGCGACAGCGTTCAGGTCATTCTCCAACAAGCCGAATTAGCGCGCGTTATTGACGAAATATTTGTACAAGGCATCAATCTATATAATTTTGACCCTCGTTTTGCGGCGCAACTTACGCACAACGCAGAGGGCGTGTTCTACCTAGACAACGCCCGAAATTTGGATAAATCAGAAGGCCTGTGGTATTTTCAGACCGTTTTACCCTCTCTTTACAAAGACATCCAAGAACTCTATGCAGGAAATGTCATTCTTGGCGATCTCTTTCTTAGAGACAACAAAGTAGATTTTGAGGTGGAGGCCCAATATGGTCCTGCACTCGGTAGTGTTTATGCGCAAATGAACGATGCCAAATTCGATCAGAATGTACTGGCTTATATTCCTGCGCAAAGCCCTGCTTACTTTACATATAACATCAATTTAGAACAAGCCTACGAGCAGGCTTATAAAGTATTGCTCCCTTTGCTCAGCGATGAGAAAAACGCGCAAATTGCTATGAACGTACTTACGCTAGAGCTTCTCAATGAATTCATCAATAAAGAAGCTTTATTCGATACCTACAAAGGAAGCATGTTTGGCACCTTCAATGGCATCAAAAAAGTAAAAATCAAAAAAATCCAATTTGATTACGACGAAACTTTTGCCTACACAGAAGTCGAAACTGAAACAGAAGCAGAAATGCCCATTTTCACGCTCGGATTCTCGACAGCACGTGCCGATGTACCTGAGTTAGTGCTCAAACACATGGCGCGTTTGAGTTCTCGCGTCCAACGTTTTGAAAACTATTGGCGCATAGATAACGCCATTTTAGATGCTGCTCCGCTGTATATCATCAATACAGGAAAGCTCCTTATTTTCACCAACGACGAAGACCTCGCCAGATTGCACCCAAAAGGTTACGGCAAAGGGGCACTGGGTAAAAAGCAATGTAAATTGGCGCGCCAAAGTGGCTTTATGTACGGTTCTGTGGATATCTCCAAAACACTCGATGGCTTCCCTACAGAAGTGCTCAGGCCTCGCAATGCTGAAATTGTATCGTCCTTAAAAGGCAAGTCAGGTCAGTTGGTCCTTACTTCATCTGAAACCAATGCCGAACACACCACTTTTAAAATGAGTTACAGCTATGAAGGTACGGAGTCTACCGGAAAGCACCTTCTTGACCTCGTCAATTCGCTGTACCTCATCTACACATTGAATCCTTAAGCAATGTATCGCAAGTTCCTGACACTCGTCTTGATCGCCGGCAGTCTAGGGTTGGTATTATTTGTCAAGTCCTTCTTGTTTGAACAACCCAAAACACCACGCTTGCTTGACCGCCTCCCGAGTGCCGATTTCCTGGCAAAAGCCAATATTTTGGAGCTTGCCAAAGAAACCAATTCTTTGCTTCAATACAACAAGCTCTCCATGCGAGACTTCACTACCTATGAGTTTCTCTTGGGCCAAGGCAAACAATACGGCATAGATTTGGAGTCGAATCTCTATCTTTTTGCCAATGAAAATGGCAATTGGGGCGCACTTATTCGCCTTACAGACTCCTCCAAAGTTCAACTAGGAATGGAGCGTTTGTCTAAGTTTGCTGCGCTTCAAGACTCCGTGGTTGGCGGCAACAAATTTTATTATATCCAAAAAGAGAAGTCGTATTTGCATTATGGCAAAGATTACGCACTTATTTATCAAGGAAACGACTTTATTCGCACCCTCAATCATGTGGTCTCTGCTCATTACGGCGCTCAGCAAAAAGTATGGAGGCAGTTTCTCAAGCAGAAACAATTCAAAAACGAACACCTCGTGATATATGCCAACTGGCCAAAATTGAAGCGTTTTGATATCCAGACCGCCATGTTTGCCCACGACAGCGATTCGCTTGGTTTTCGCCTCAAAAGCTATATCAAAAAGCGCACGCCACTTTATTTTTCTCTCAAGCGCTCAGGTTTGAGTTACAAGGGCGACCTTCAAACCGACCGCCTCATCGATATTCATCTAGATGTACGCGAATTCAAGCAGCAAAAACAAGATTCAGTTTATGTGCAGCTGGCTCAGTTGAGCCGAAAAGTAGGCTTTCCGTTTGAACGCTTCATGGCAGCATGGAACGGAGATCTCGTTTATCAAGAAGGTGGAAAGCAAATTCAGGAAGTGCGTTATATTGAAACCATTCTAGACGACGACTTTAATGAAACGGAAGTGGAACGCCTGCGCTACGATACCGTACCTGGGTTTTCGGTCTTGGCTTCTTTGAATAGATCCGCCCCTCAATTTATCGGTAAGTTGGTGCAAAAAGGATTGCTCCGCGAAGATGAAAATGGCTACCGCTTTTTGTTTTCACCCTTATTGCATTTTCAAAAATCTGGCCCTTACTATCAATATTTTTCGACAGCGATTTCACCGCGAGTGGTGCGCAGCAAGCAAAACCAGGTGTTGTGGAAATACAAAGGCACCAAGTATTATTTTAAAATTGATAAAATCACGCGCTATGAAATATTTGGTAGCCTGCAAGTGCCCATTCGGTCTATTCTCAGGCGCAATAAGCTGATATAGTCAGCACGAATCAAGCGAAAATAAACTCGTCTTGGTGTTCTTCAATGTAAGAAAGAATTCCTAAAATTTCATCGAGTTCAGCGCTCGTTACCAAACGGGTACGGTAATCCTTGAAATGTGAAATGCCTTTGAAATAATTGGTATAGTGGCGCTTCATTTCGGCGATGCCAAGCTTTGGACCTTTCCACCTGATGCTCATGAGTAAATGCTCTCTGCAGGCCAAAACGCGTTCTGCTAATGTAGGGCCTGCCATTCTTTCTCCGGTGGCTACAAAATGCTTGATTTCTCTAAAAATCCAGGGGTAGCCAATAGATGCGCGGCCTATCATGACGCCGTCTACGCCATAGCGATTTTTGTAGATAAGCGCTTTTTCTGGGCTATCGATATCGCCATTGCCAAAAACAGGTATGCGCATGCGCGGATTGTTTTTGACCTCTGCAATTAGTGTCCAATCTGCCTCTCCCTTGTACATTTGTTTTCGGGTACGGCCGTGAATAGAGATGGCTTCAATACCGATATCTTGAAGCCGTTCTGCTGCGTCAACTACATTTTTGGTGTCTTCATCCCAGCCGAGGCGGGTTTTAACAGTAACTGGAAGATGCGTAGCATTGACGATTTCCTTGGTAAGCCTTACCATTTTGGGGATATCTTGAAGTAGGCCTGCGCCGGCACCTTTGCAAGTTACTTTTTTGACTGGGCAGCCGTAGTTGATATCGATGAGGTCGGGCTTAACAGCCTCAATGATCTGTGCAGATTGCACCATGCTTTCGGTCTCTGATCCAAAGATTTGGATACCGACAGGCCGCTCATATTCAAAAATATCGAGCTTTTGAACGCTTTTAGCGGCGTCGCGAATGAGACCTTCCGAAGAGATGAATTCGGTGTACATGAGGTCTGCACCGTATTGCTTGCAGAGCGCCCGAAAAGGCGGGTCACTGACGTCTTCCATGGGTGCCAAGAGCAACGGAAAATCGCCGAGTTCGATATTGCGAATTTTTACCATCTTTTGCTACAATTTAGAGCCCCATGGCTTTGAGGTATTCTTTGAGCTTTTGTTCGTTGCTCAGTTTGAGCACCATCAGTTTGTCGTCGGTGTCTACGACGATATAGTCCTGAAGACCATCGAGAAGTACTGTTTTTTCTTGTGGTACATTGACCAAACAATTGTTGGAATCAAAGGCAAATACATTTTGGCCAATAATTGAATTTTGCTGTGTGTCTTTGTGTAAATGCGCAGTAAGGCTGCCCCAAGTGCCGAGGTCACTCCAGTCGAAGTCGGCCAATATCATGCTGACGTTTTGTGCTTTTTCCATAACGGCAAAGTCTATAGAAATATCTGGGCAAGCTGCAAACGCATCTTTTAAGAAAGCGCTTTCTTGGGCACTTCCATAGACAGCTGGCTGAGCGCTAAAGATATTGTAAATTGCTGTTTGGTGTTGCTTGAGCGCCTCGAGAATAACTGCGGCTTTCCAGACAAAAATGCCCGCATTCCAGTAGAAGTTGCCCGCACGAAGGAATTCTTCAGCGGTGGCTACGTTTGGCTTCTCTCTGAATTGCAAAACTGAACAAGCACTTCCTTTTTGGGTTTGCTCCGTTTTTTCAAACTCGATATAGCCGTAGCCGGTATCTGGCCTAGTTGGTGCTATGCCGAGCGTAACGAGTTGGTCGTCTTGGGCCGTTTGCCATGCGGTGCGGATGATTTCTTCGAAGCGCGCTTCATTGATGATAAGGTGATCGGCAGGAGAAATAAGCAGCGTTGCATTGGGGTCAAGGGCCTGAATTTTGGCTGCTGCGTAAGCAATGCAGGGCGCTGTATTTTTGCGCTCTGGCTCGCACAATACCTGACTGCTGGTGAGTTCTGGAAGTTGTTCTAGCACCAATGCTTCATAAGAAGTGTTGGTGAGGATATAGATATGTTCTGCTGGAATGAATTTTTGCAAGCGTTCAAACGTGAGTCTGAGCAGCGATTTGCCAATACCGAGCACGTCTAAAAATTGCTTTGGGTTTTCGGCAGTTGATAGTGGCCAAAATCGGCTTCCGACGCCGCCAGCCATAATGAGGCCATAGGTATGTTTGCTATTCATGTGAGAGAGGTGTTATGGCAGCAAGTGCATGAATTAAAAAAATGCGCTTGGTGTCAAATTCGGTACAAAGATAACGAGTTCTGCGGAGTTCACCTTTAATGAAGTGTTTGTTGTTCAAGAGAAAATGCGCGTTTTTAGACAGCGATTCCAAAGTGATTTCGTTGGTTTGGTCAAAAGTCTTCAAGACCCGACTCAGCTGAACATCTGCTCCGCTAGAGGCCTTGAGCCTAACAAAACTTTTTTCGAGCACTTGGTGTAGTGCTGGCGGCAAGGCACGGCTTTCTAATACGGGCAACAAGCGCAGTCGAAATGCTGTTTTCCATTCGAGCCCATGAGCGGGTACTTTCCAACCATATTGTCGATAGGTGTCGAGGTGAGCGATTTCGTGTAAAGCGGTGATTAAAAAGCTGTAGGGATTGAGGTCACCGTTGACGGTAATGATGGGCTTTCTTTGGAGCGGGTGGGTTCGAAAATCACCAAGCTTGGTTTTGCGCCCAGGGACAATTTTAAACTGAACTCCAGCCGCTAAAATGCAATCTGCTAAATATGCCGCAAAATCTGCGGGTACAAATTTTTGAAGGGTATCAATGAAGTGTTGTCTTTTAGACTGCATGACCACAAAAATAATGTTTAATTTAGCGTAGTGAATCTTCTTAGACAGTTCGGTAAATACATCCTCATGCTCAGTGTCGTCTTTTCTAGACCTGATCGCTGGCGTTTTTACTGGAAGCATACGCTTTTAGAAATTGAACAAATCGGCATCAACTCTTTGCCAATTGTTGCGCTGATGTCCACCTTCATGGGGGCAGTTATTGCTTTGCAAACCGCATCGAGTATGGAAAGCCCGTTATTACCCGAGTATACTGTTGGTTTCATTACCCAATCGAGTACCATTTTAGAATTTTCACCAACTATTATTTCGCTTATTTTGGCAGGAAAAGTTGGTTCAAATGTCGCTTCAGAAATTGGCACCAAGCGGGTGTCTGAGCAAATAGATGCGTTGGAAATCATGGGTGTCAATTCCCTCAATTTTTTGGTTTTGCCCAAAATTAGCGCGGCGTTGGTTTTCTTTCCTGTTTTGGTCATCTTCTCCATGGCGCTTTCCATGTTCGGCGGCTGGTTGGCTTTATTGGTCTCAAACCTTACCACCACCGAAATCTACATTTTAGGAGTCCGCTCTTTCTTCAATCCTTTTCATATTACTTATGCGCTCACCAAAACACTCTTATTTGGTTTTTTGATCGTGAGTATTTCTTCGTTTTATGGCTACTACGTCAAAGGTGGTTCGCTAGATGTAGGGAAGGCTTCTACTCAAGCGGTCGTGAGCAGTAGCGTTGCTATTCTCATTGCCAATTTTATTCTTACCCAACTCATGCTCCTCTCATGATAGAAGTCAAGAACGTCTCCAAAAGCTTCAATGGCCAGAAAGTACTTTTTGACATCAACCATGTGTTTGAGGAAGGCCAAGTCAATCTCATTATTGGGCAATCTGGTCAGGGTAAATCCGTTTTGGCAAAATGTATAGTTGGGCTTTACGACCCAGAGGAGGGTCAAATTCTATTTGACCAGCGTAATTTTACGGTAATGGATCGCGCAGAGCGCAGTAGCATTCGCCAAGAAATTGGCATGCTATTTCAAGGTGCTGCACTTTTTGATTCCATGACCGTAGAGCAAAATGTCATGTTTCCATTACAGATGTTTACCAACATGACCAAAGCCGAAATTCAGTCCAGAACAGATTTTTGCTTGGAACGCGTCAATTTGGCTGGCCGAAATAAACTATTGCCCTCTGAGTGCAGTGGCGGGATGCAAAAACGCGTTGGAATTGCAAGAGCAATTTCCATGAATCCCCGCTATTTATTTTGCGATGAGCCCAATTCTGGCCTAGACCCTAAAACGTCTCTTGTCATCGACAAACTCATTCAAGACATCACCAAAGAATACAAAATCACCACCGTTGTGATTACCCACGACATGAACAGCGTCATGGAAATAGGAGACCATATTTTATTCATTCATCAAGGCAAAAAATGGTGGGAGGGCGATCGCTATTCGATTATCAACGCAACCAATCCAGAGATTGAAAGTTTCGTTTATGCGTCTTCCTTTATGAAAGAAATACGCACACAACTCCAAAAAAAAGCGCTGTAAGCAGCTAATTTTTTTCAATTCTCTTATTGTATTAATGATTTCTTTCCTATCTTTGCAACCCCTTTGGGGTCTTATGCAAAAGGCGTAAGGCAAATACAAATTTGCGGATGTGGTGAAATTGGTAGACACGCCAGACTTAGGATCTGGTGCCGAGAGGTGTGCGGGTTCGAGTCCCTCCATCCGCACTAAGGTCTCGTTGGTTCAACGAGGCCTTTTTTTTTTAAATATTAGGCACATAAAAACGATCGCATGAAAATTACACGTCAAGAAATCGATGCCCAAAATGGCGTAATAAAAGTAGAAATTGCAGCAGCTGACTACCAACATAAAGTCAAAGCAGCTCTCGATAAACACCGTAAAACGGCCAAAATCCCTGGTTTCCGTCCTGGCCATATACCTGCGGGCCTCATTCAAAAACAATACGGCAAGTCCGTATTGCTCGAAGAGCTCAACAAAATCACCAACGATGCTTTGTATCGCTACGTTATCGACGAAAAACTTGAGCTCCTTGGCAATCCACTTCCTATAGAAAATGGTGTTCAAGGCAGTTTCGATGCGCCTCAAGACTTTACATTTAGTTATGAAATTGGCTACAGCCCAGCATTTGAGCTCCCTATTTCAGCCAAAACAAAAATGGAATACAACACCGTCAAAATTGACAAAAAACTCATCGACAAACAAACCGAAGACCTCCGTCGCCGTTATGGCAAACTCATTTCATCTGCAGAAGTGAGCGACAAAGACATGGTCATGGGTAAATTCGAAGAACTAGATGCCAATGGTGTAAAAGAAGGTGGTATCCATCACGCCACGACCATTTCTATTGAATTTCTCGATCACAAAAAAGGCATTGATTTATTGGTTGGAAAGAAAATCAACGATGCTTTCGAACTCGACCTCACACTTGTTTCTAAAGGTCCGGAAGATGCAGCTGCAATGTTAGGTATTTCCGCAGAAGCATATACTGAGCTCTCTTCTACATTTCAATTTACGGTCAATGACATCAAGCGCATGGAAATGGCCGAACTCAATGAGGAGCTATTCCAAAAGTTATTTGGTGACGAAGTAAAAACGGAAGCCGAAATGAACCAACGCATCGAGGCAGACCTCGCGCGCATGTTTGAAGAAGACGCCGATCGCTTGTTTACTAAAAAAGTCTTTGATATGCTCCTGGCCGAAACCAAAATGACTTTTCCTGAAGCCTTCCTCAAAAGATGGATCAAATCATCTACCGAAAAGCCTGTATCAGAAGAAGACCTCGAGCGCGAGTTCGATGCGTATCTCAATTCTCTAAAGTGGCAATTGATCCAGACCAAAATTTTCAAAGAGAACAAAATCCAACTGACCAACGAAGAAGTAATCAACTTCACTAAATCATTGGTGATTGGCAACTACGCACAATACGGGCTTCCAGCTCCGGACGACGCCGAACTTATGGAAACAGCACAGCGCTTGTTGCAAAACAAAGAGCAAGCCAATGGCATTTATGATCGTTTGGCAGAAGGCAAGCTAACTGCTTACTTCAAAAGCACAGTTGCTATGACTAAAAAAGAATTGGCCTACGACGACTTCGTTGCTTTGGCGCAAGCCTAATCATTTAGTTTGTTGTTGAACTGATTTTATTAAGGTCATTA
>JBIKZM010000284.1:0-5225 GCA_044354735.1 Crocinitomicaceae bacterium | reverse complement strand
GTGCGCCAACCGGTAATGGTTTCACATACTTGTGGTCTAACGGTGCGAGCACACCAACCATTTCCAGTACTACTGCAGGAAACTACTCGGTAACGGTTACGAATGCGAACGGATGTTCAGCTACCTCGAGTCTGGTTGCCGTGACGGTCAATGCCTTGCCTTTAGTGCCGGCTATGACAGGTGCAACAAGCGTTTGTTCAAATGCGCAAATTCAACTCAGCAATACAAGTACGGGTGGTTTCTATAGCTCCTCTAATGCAAGTGTGGCAACAATTGGTAACCTTTCAGGTGTAGTAACCGGACTCACATCTGGTACAACTACAATAAGTTACCAAGTGAGTAACAGCAACGGCTGTAGCAACACCGTTACTTACCCAATTGCGGTCTTAGCCGCGCCAATAGCAGCCATGACCAACAGCAGTGCAACTTCATTCTGTCAAGGGGGTTCAGTTACCCTCACGGCAGGTGCAGCAAGCGCTTATCTATGGAACACTGGGCAAACAACACAATCTGTAACGGTATCCAATACCGGAAACTACTCCGTAACGATCACTGCTGCCAATGGTTGTAGTGCAACTACGCTACCAACTTCTGTAGCAGTATTGTCTTTGCCAACCGTGAACGCAATTGCAGGTTCGAATACCGTTTGTTCGAATGGTATCACGACCTTGACCAATTCCACAAGCAACGGACTTTGGTCTAGTTCAAATACAGCTTTAGCCACCGTGAATACCTCTACAGGAATTGTAGCGGGTGTAACACCTGGATCAGTCAATATCCTTTACTCAGTTGTCGGCACCAACGGCTGTAGCGCCACTGCGCTCAAGCCAATGACGGTGATTTCACCGACAGCAGCAACGGTAACAGCAGCTGGTGCGACCACCATTTGCCAAGGGTCAACAGTGACCTTAACGGCTTCAGCAGCTAGTTCATACCTCTGGAGCAATGGTGCTACTACACAAAGTATTACTGTTGCCCAAAGCGGACCATACAACGTACAAACGAGCATCAACAGTTGTACGGCAACATCTACCAATACGGTTGTTACGGTGGTGAATCCGCCAGTGGCAAGTATCAGCGCGAACGGACTCACAGCACTTTGTACTGGAGGTAGCGTAACGCTTACGGCTGCGCCAGCAAGCACCTATGCGTGGTCAACGGGTGCAACAACGCAGTCTATCACCGTGAGTGCAGCAGGTTCTTATGCTGTTACGGTAAGTTCTGGTGGTTGTTCAGCAACTTCAGCACCAACAGTAGTGACCCTCAACGCAACGCCTAGCGCCACAATCAGTGCCAGCGGCGCCACTAGTTTCTGTCAGGGCGGCAGCGTCACTTTAAGTGCGCCAACGGCCGCAAGTTATTTGTGGTCAAACGGTGCCAATACGCAAAGTATTACCGTTTCTGCGGCTGGTTCTTACAGCGTCAACGTGACGAGCAATGGATGTTTGGCAACCAGTACAGCTACGGCAGTATCTATCTTGCCGAGCCCAACTGCTGTCATTACCAATACAGGGTCTACAACTTTCTGTGCTGGTGGTTCTGTTGTACTCAACGGGTCAACTGCACCAACCGGATCTACCTTTACCTATGTATGGCGTTTGAATGGTACACCAATTACGGGTGCTACCGCAGCCAACTACACTGCAAATGCAGCAGGTTCTTACTCTTTGGTGGTCACCAATAACCAAGGTTGTAGCACTACTTCTAGCAATACAATAGTTGTGGTCAATGCCTTGCCAACCGCTACCATTACTCCTTCTGGCAGCACCACAATTTGTGCAGGTAGCTCATTGACACTCACTGCACCAGCCGGTGCCGCCTATGTTTGGTCAAATGGTGCCAGCACTCAGAGCATTGCTGTGACAACAGCAGGTAGCTATAACGTAACGGTGAATGCCAACGGTTGTACCGCAACTTCTACACCAACAGTTGTAACGGTCAATGCTTTGCCAACGGCAACAATTACCGCTGCTGGATCAACAACCTTGTGTCAGGGAAGTAGTGTTGTATTAACGGCAAGCCCGGCGACCTCTTATTTGTGGTCAACAGGTGCTACAACCGCTTCAATTACAGTTGCCAATGCAGGTAACTATTCTGTAGCGCTTACCACCAATGGTTGTTCTGCAACTTCTGCTGTCACCACAGTAAACGTAACATCATTGCCGACACCATCTGTATCGGTTATCGGCGCCACTACCTTCTGTCAAGGAGGTTCGGTAACGCTCACGGCTTCTACTGCTGGTGCTTATTTGTGGTCAAATGGTGCAACCACACAAACAATCGTGGTCAATACACCAGGAAACTATACAGTACAGGCCACTACCAACGGTTGTGCTGCTACCACAACTGCCATTCCGGTGGTGGTCAATGCTTTGCCAACTGCCGGTATTACAGCTGCAGGCCCTACGACCTTCTGTCAAGGAGGTTCAGTTGTGCTCACTGCAGCCGCAGCTACAAGTTATTTGTGGTCTAACGGTTCCACAACCCAAAGCATTACAGTAAATACATCAGGAAACTTCACTGTTCAGGCGACCAATACCAACGGTTGTACTGGAAGTTCTGCAGCAACAGTGGTGAGTGTGCAAGCACCACCTGCTCAGCCGCAAATTGTGGTCAATGGCGCTTTAGCGTTGTGTCCAGGAACTTCTGTTACACTAAGTGCGCCATCTGCTGCCAATTACCTCTGGACAAACGGAGCCACGACACAAAGTATCGTGGTTACTACCCCAGGGAACATCGGCCTCACCATTGGCACGGCTGCCGGTTGTACGGCAAGTGCAGCGCCTGTGAGCATTACAGCGCTTGCAGCACCTACGGCTGCGATTACCGCTTCAGGCTCCACCACACTTTGTGCAGGATCAAGTGTGGTATTGACGGCTGCTCCGGCAACTAGCTATTTATGGAGTAATGGCGCCACAACACAGAACATCAGCGTTCAGACGACAGGTTCTTACACGGTTCAAGCCACTTCAAATGGTTGTAGTGCAACTTCACTTCCAACTGTAGTTCAGGTCAATGCCTTGCCAGTGGCGAGCATCACTGCCTCCGGGCCACTTACTTTCTGTCAGGGTGGAAGCGTCACACTTAGCGCTGCTCCAGCAACAAGTTATCTCTGGAGCAACGGTGCCACCACACAAAGTATCACCGTTCAAAACGCGGGTACTTACGATGTGAGTCTTGCCCAAAATGGTTGTTTGGCCCAATCTGCTCCAACGCAGGTGGTGGTACAAGCATTACCTTCAGTCAACATCTCTGCATCTGGGTCGCTTACCTTCTGTGAAGGTTTGAGTGTAACACTCACGGCTGCCCCTGCGAATACATATGCTTGGTCTAACGGTGCCACAACCCAAAGTATTACCGTTAACAACTCGGCCACTATTACCCTGACTTCAAGCAATGGCGTTTGTAGTGCATCTTCAAGCCCACTCAACATTCAGGTACTTGCTGCGCCGGCACTTTCAGCAAACGCTGGACCTAATGCGGTATGTGTTGGATCTACTATTCAACTCTCCAATGCTACATCAGGAGGAGTTTGGTCTGCACAAGATGCTTCAGTTGCAACAGTCAATGCGGCTACAGGTGAAGTCTCTGCACTTAGCTCAGGGTTGACCAACATGACCTATACTGTGGTTTATCCGAACGGCTGTTCGGTTGCTGCTACCAGTGCAATCAGTATCAGTTCGATTGCGCCAGTTTCGATTGCGGCCAATGGCCCGTTGTCATTCTGTAATAGCTCGAGCGTTCAACTGAGCTTACCGGCTGGTTTTGCTTATCAGTGGTCCACAAACCAAGTTGGGCAGAATATCGTGGTCAACACCGCGGGTACTTATTCAGCTACAGTAACCAATGCGGCTGGCTGTAGTGTTCAGGTGGCCCCAGTTCAGGTAACTGTATTTAGCAGTCCTGCACTTGCTATTCAGGCGAGTACGCCAGCAATTTGTTCCGGTCAGTCTGTGAATTTGACAGCCAACTTGCCAGCGGCTTCTTATAGTTGGAGCAATGGTTCTCAGAACAGTAGTATAGCGGTTCAACAACCAGGAAACTACACACTATCAATTATCGATGCCAACGGTTGTAGTGCAACTGCGCTTTTCACACTCGGAACAGGTATCACACCAAATGCAAGCATCACTGCTGCGGGTGCTACCAATTTCTGTGTGGGTTCTAGTGTCACTTTAAATGCCAATAACTACGCTGGAGGTACTTACTTGTGGTCTACAGGTGCTACTACCCAGAATATCACGGCGAGTACGACGGGTTCCTATTTTGTAACTGTTACTAGTGCGTCGGGCTGTTCTGCGGTGTCCAATGCGGTTGTAGTCAATGTGTTGAGTGCGCCTGCTGCGAGCATTACGGTGACGGGAGCAACAACTACTTGTTCTAACCAGAGCGTTTCCTTGGCTGTTTCGGCAACAGGAAGCTACCTCTGGACCAACAATGCAATTAGTCAGAGCATTACGCCAACAACTTCTGGTAACTACGGGGTAACCGTTACAGGTACCAATGGTTGTACAACGGTTGTGCCTGCTGTTGCCATTACCATTTTACCAGCACCGCTTGCTCAAATTACAGCTTCGGGTCCGACAACCTTCTGTGAAGGTGCTAGCGTCAATTTACTTGCTTCAGGTGCCAACACATACGTATGGACTGGCAACCAAACTGGTGCGCAAATTAGCGCTACTACATCTGGTACTTACTTAGTGACAGCAACTGCTACAAATGGTTGTACAGATACCGAGCAAATTCAGGTAACGGTCAATCCACTGCCTGCAGACTTCATTGTGGCGAGTGGTCCGTTGAGTTTCTGTGAAGGCGAAAGTGTGGTATTGAGTGCAGCGCCAGGCAACACGTACTCGTGGTCTAACGGTGCACAGACAAGCTCTATTGTGATTGCTGCTTCGGGTACTTACGATGCAGTGCTCACGAGTCCGGCAGGTTGTATATCAAATACCAACTCCCTGACTGTTCAAGTGAATCCGGCTACTGCAAGCAGCATTAACGCAACAGGTGGCAATGATTACTTGCTCAACGGTATCTTATACACGCAGTCTGGAACCTACACGCAAGTCTTGACCAACGCAGCAGGTTGTGATTCTACCATTACCTTGAACCTCACCCTAACTGTTGGTTTGGATGAGAACGGTTTTGTCAGCTTCTCAGTTCAGCCAAACCCAACTGATGCCATCTTTACATTGAAGGCTTCAGAAGCGTTGTATAGCAACTAC
>JBIKZM010000118.1:0-5231 GCA_044354735.1 Crocinitomicaceae bacterium | reverse complement strand
ATAGTGTTGTTGGGCTTGCTGTTGTAAATAAACAACTTGATCAACGATTTCGCCAGCACTGAGGTTGCGCAAAAGTTTGAGCCTTCCGGTGGCACAAAATTGACAAGACAAACTGCATCCAATTTGAGAAGAAATACAGGCGGTCATGCGCGAGCTCGTAGGGATCAGGACGCCTTCTATCACTTTTCCGTCGTCTATGGTAAAGGCACTCTTGATGGTGCGGTCTTTACTGATTTGTTGGTCTTGAAGGGTGATGTGATCGATGTAGTAGTGCTCCGTAAGCCAAGCACGAAAACCTAAACTGAGGTTGCTCATGAGCTCAAAGGAGTGGACATTTTTCTGCCACAGCCATTCCCAAACTTGCTTGGCTCTAAAGGATTTTTCACCAAATTCGGTAAAACTCGTTTTGAGTTCCTCTAGTGAGAGGTTGCGAATGTTGGTCAGTGATGTGGACATGGAAATCAACGGTTCAGCATAACGGGCATCACGAGCATGAGGATGTCTTCGTGGGCGTTATCTTGGACAGCAGGGGTGAGCAGACCAGCACGGCTAGGCTCACTCATGGAAAGTTTGATTTCGTCAGCATCTAGGTTGGCCAGCATTTCGAGCAAAAAGCGTGAGTTGAAGCCAATTTCTAAATCGTCGCCGTCGTAGTTGCAGGTGAGTCTTTCGGTGGCTTCATTGGCAAAGTCGATGTCTTCGGCAAATAAGGAAAGCTCAGAACCTACCAATTTGAGGCGGATTTGATGGGTGGTTTTATTTGAGAAAATAGAGACGCGTTTGATAGAAGACAAGAATTGTGCGCGGTCTATGGTGAGTACGTTCGGGTTTTCTTTTGGAATAACGGCTTCATAATTGGGGTATTTGCCATCGATCAAGCGACACACCAACACTAAATCAGAGAAAGTAAAGACCGCATTAGATTCGTTGTATTCCATAAGGATGTCTTCATCTCCGCGCAAGTTGGACTTGAGAAGGTTCAGCGGTTTTTTGGGCAAGATGAAAGCAGAACTGCCGCTGGCTTCAGCATCGGTTCTTTTGTAGCGCACAAGTTTATGTGCGTCAGTGGCTACAAAGGTGATTTCTGAACCAGCGAACTGACAAAAAACACCGCTCATGACAGGGCGGAGGTCATCGTTGCCAGTGGCAAAAAGTGTTTTATTAATGGCTTTGGATAGGACGGCCCCAGAAAGCTTGATGGCGCTTTTGTTAGCGAGTTCAGGCACTTTAGGAAATTCGTCACCGTTGAAGCCCACCATGCGCGATTTACCGTTGTCGTAGGCGATTTCTATCTGGAAATTACTCGGGTTTACTTTGAAAGTGCAGGGTTGGTCCGGCAAGTTTTTGAGGACGTCTAGCAATAACTTAGCAGGGATAGCAATTTTGCCATTTTGTTCTGATTGCACCTCGAGTTTGGTCATCATAGTAGTTTCTAAATCAGAAATAGAAACAGTGAGCATGCTATCGGTAATTTCGAAAAGGAAGTTATCGAGAATAGGCAAGGTATTACTAGTGTTTAATACACCTGAAATACTTTGGAGGTGACGCAATAGGATGGTGCTCGAAGCAATGAAATTC
The DNA here is from genome assembly GCA_044354735.1 of Crocinitomicaceae bacterium. Lineage (GTDB taxonomy): Bacteria > Bacteroidota > Bacteroidia > Flavobacteriales_D > Crocinitomicaceae > UBA952. Next base: position 3,653 of record JBIKZM010000118.1, on the reverse strand, counting down.
ATGACAAAAAGTTTGATTTACAAAGTTAACATTTCGTTTGAAAAGACTATCTATTTTCAGATGGAGATATGAACATTTTAAAAAGAGTTTCAACAGCTTTTACGGATTCGAAAACTGAGCACGCCAGAAAACTTTTAGTGCTTCTCTGTGAATGATCTGTTCGGCGAGGCTATCAAAGTAATTGGGAAGGCGCGCGCTTGTGTTATTATTTTCTGGAAGATCAATGAGATAAAGCAATTGTGCTCTTTTTTCAGGCGTCAGATTTTCGAGAAGTGTTGCTAAATCGGTAAGAAAGTTATCCGCGTTGAGGGTGATTTCACACTGCGCGCGGTCCAAATCTTTTTGCAATTGCGCCAAGGTTTGGGTGCGAAAGTCTGCGCTTTGCAGCGCTTCTTTTATGGTGGATTTTTCTAGCAACTTAAGTTTTGTTTAGCTTTGTACGAAGATACGATGAAAAGAACTTTCGATATTTGCATTTCTCTACTGATCCTTGCAGTTTTTTTGCCTCTTGGATTGCTGCTCATGCTGCTGATTGCCACTGAGTCTAGAGGAGGGGTTTTTTACTTACAAGATCGGGTGGGTAAAGATGGGAAGGTTTTTAAGCTACTCAAGTTTAGATCGATGCGCCCAAACGCAGACAAAGGAAGCCAAATCACTATTGGCAATAGAGATCCGCGCATCACCCGAACAGGCTACGCAATCAGGCGTTTCAAACTAGATGAGTTTCCGCAGTTTGTCAATGTCATTAAGGGAGACATGAGTATTGTTGGCCCTCGGCCAGAAGTGCCCTTTTATGTCAATTTGTATACCGACGAACAACGCAAAATTTTGGCGGTGAAGCCCGGCATTACGGATTATGCCAGCCTTGCTTATTACGATGAAAACGAAATATTAGCCAAAGCAGAAGATCCGCAAAAAGCGTATATCGAAGAAATAATGCCTGCAAAAATAGCCATCAATCAGCGTTATCTTTCCCAACCGGGTTTGTTACAAGACCTGAAAATAATTGGTCTTACGGCTAAAAAAATACTAGGACTTTAATCTTGATTGAACGCAGCCCAAATGCCGAGTGGAGGGAGTGGTGCTACCACTTCAATGCGCTCTTTGGAGGTAGGGTGTTCAAAGCTCAGGGTGCGGGCGTGCAGGCAAATGGATCCGTCGGGGTTAGAGCGTTTGTCTCCGTACTTGAGGTCGCCTTTAATGATGCAACCCATACTGGCCAGCTGACACCTAATTTGGTGATGGCGCCCAGTTTCTAGCTCAATTTCCAATAGAAAATAGCGCTCAGAGGCCGCAATTTGACGGTAGTGAAGAATTGCTTTTTTAGCACCTGGAGTAGCTTCTGGCACCACATAACTTTTGTTTTGTGTTTCATTTTTTTTCAAGAAATGCACCAAGGAGCCACTGTTTTTGACGGGTTTTTGCCCAACGATAGCCCAGTAGATTTTGTTGGTTTCTTTGTCTCGAAATTGGGCGTTGAGCCGCTCTAGTGCTTTACTGGTTCGGGCAAACACCAATGCGCCACTTGTGGGGCGGTCTAGGCGATGCACCACACCTAAAAAAACATTCCCGGGTTTATGGTACTTTTCTTTGAGATATGCTTTGATGAAATCAGGCAAAATGGCATCGCCGGTTTTGTCACCTTGCGTGAGTTCGGAAGGTAATTTATTGATGACAATCACGTGGTTGTCTTCGTGTAAAATGCGTGCTGAAATCATGAATTGAGCAGCGCGTCTTTTTGCTTTTTCTCGATGCTTTTATTGCGCAAAAGTGCTAGAGTAGTCAGCAGAATAAAAGCAATGATCAAGTAAATAAGCCAAGTTGGGAATTGACCTAAACCTTCTCCTTGTGCGTAGCTGTGTAAGCCCACAAGCATGAAGTTCACCCCAAAGAAAGTAAAGAGTATAGCGGAGTAGCCCCAGAACGCGAGTGCATTGAATAAGAACCGCCCTTGTAGGCCGGGTATCATTCTGAAGTGCAAAATAACGGAGTAAACCAAAACCGAAACGAGGGCCCAAGTTTCTTTTGGATCCCAACCCCAATAACGACCCCAAGACTCATTGGCCCAAACGCCACCCAAGAAGGTGCCGATGGTGAGCATATAAAGCCCAACCGTCATGGTCATTTCTGAAATATAAGTGATTTCTTGGATATTGAGTCTGACGAGTGCTGCAGATTTTTCTGACTGTAAGAGATACAACAGGAGGTTGATGAGCCCGAGGATGCAGGCCAAGCCCAAAAAGCCATAGCTGCCAGTGATGATTGCCACGTGGATCATGAGCCAGTAAGATTTGAGTACAGGTACAAGCGGCGTAATTTCAGGATCCATGAGGTTCATTTCAGTGACCCAAAGCATAAGAGCAGCCAAAACAACTGCGCCAGCTAAAACAACTTGGTTTTTCTTGGCAAACACAAAACCTGCAATCATGGTTACCCATCCGATAAAAACGATGGCTTCATAGCCGTTGCTCCAGGGTGCGTGCCCTGAAATAGCCCAACGCAAGCCGAGCCCAATGCCGTGATAAACAAATGTTATGAGTGTAATTGCAATCAAAATGCGTTTTGGCCATTTGAGGCGATTGAGCGCTTTTTCGGAACGGAAAAAAATTCCGATGAAGAAAACGACAAGCAATAAAAAGCCACTTAATAAATAGAGTTGATACGAGCGCTTGAAGATCTGCATTTTGTTGTAGCTGATTTCATATCCAATAACTTGCTCTGATGGCGCAACAGCTTTGCCCGCTTTGCGTTGGTATTTTTTAAATTTGGAAAGCACGTCGTTGGCAGCTCCGAATGAATGATTCTGACCACCTTCGTGGACCGCCGCCAAGTAATTGACAAATAATTTGGAAGATAGCGTGTCTTTTTGACTGAGTTCCATGCTGAGCGGTACAAACCAAGTATTGTTGGGGTCGTTTTTGGCGGGAATGACGCGCATGAATTGCCACATGAAAATATTGTTGGCAACTTCATATTTTTCATTGAGTTTGATGAGTTTTTTATCAAATTCGTTGCGCTTAGACTCGAGCTTTTGATGCGCTGCCTGGTATTGTGCCATCCATTTGAATTCTGAATCTTTGGCACTCATAGACATGATGCTTTCAAATTCTTTGAGTTTGAGCGGCTCTCTTAGACTTCTTGGTACTTGAAGAATGGGTTGAGTGACCCAATAAGATGGATACATGTGCAAACTCAAAATGAACTGAACAGCATTGAGGTTTTTATATTTGTTGTCGTGGGTGAGCTTGCGCGTGAGTTGGTCACAAAGCGTGTGAAACGGCACAATTCTACCTTCGTAGTCTTGGACGAGTAGCGAGGCGAGTTCATCGGCATGTTCGGTCGAGATTTCGTGGTGAACCGGTTTATTGGCGTGGTTGTGCTGTGCCAAAACATTGGTCGAAAGCAAAGCGAGAACGATTCCTAAACTCGCTTTCTTGACTTTGATTTTTTGGAGTTGTTCGCCAAGGTAAGCAAAGCGCCCAGCGGGTGCAAAAAGTGATAAGATCATGGCGAGTGCCATTAGAAGGTAACCGATGTAGGTGATGTTCGTGCCAATTGAATCGTGGTTGACACTCAGTACGGTGCCTTCCTCGTTTTCTGGTGTGCTCGGATTATCCAATTCATAGGATGATTGAAAAAAACGGTAGCCATCG
>JBIKZM010000117.1:0-5245 GCA_044354735.1 Crocinitomicaceae bacterium | reverse complement strand
GCGATGTCATGTTCGAGGCGCAAGGCATACAAGATTTTAACTATTGCATTTTTGCAGATATTGTCAAGGGGCTAGACACCTTTAGAGTTTACAACGTGCATTTGCAATCTATACGCTTGCATACTGACCCGCATATCGAGGGAGAGGAAGTAAAGACCTACGGCAGTAAAAAAGGTGCCATTGCGGTGTATCGCAAATTGCGCAGCGCTTTCGAAAAACGCTCAGACCAAGCCAGAAGAGTCGTAGAACACCTCAAAACCTCACCCTATCCGGTCATTGTTTGTGGCGATTTCAACGATACCCCTATGTCTTATACCTACAACCAATTTCAACTCGCGCTACTCGATGCATTTAGCGGGAGTGGCAAAGGCTTAGGGACAACCTATGTGGGCAGACTGCCCGCCGGGCGCATAGACTACCTATTTTACAGCCCTTTATTGAATGCAGCGCAATTCAAAATACAAAAACAAACCCGCAGTGACCACCGCGCGATCAGCTGTGTATTTCACAAAAAACAACCATGATTGCCCTCATTGACTGTGGCAGTTCGAAAACGCCACAAATAGCCGAACACATAGAAGCGTATACCGATGTACAGGTCATCGGATTATTGGATTTGCAAATAGCTTCTTTGGATCAATTCAAAGGGATTGTTATATCGGGAGCACCCATCTTACTGACAGAAATTGACCCAACGCCTTATTTACAACACTTTTCTTGGGTCAACAGTTATAGCAAGCCCCTTTTAGGCATTTGTTTTGGACATCAAATGATTGGTTTATTGAATGGTGCACGCATTTCTAAAATGCGCGAAGACCGCGATTTTCAGGAAATTGAAGTGTTGAAAGACGACATCTTGTTTGATCGACTACCCGATATTTTTGAGATGCAAGAAGACCACTGCGAACACATTTCGGTACCCCATGGTTTTGATTTATTGGCTTGCTCCGATGCCTGTATCAATGAGGCCATGAAACACCGCGAAAAACCTATTTATGGGGTGCAGTTTCATCCGGAGGTCTCTGGCAATTATGGACATGTACTGTTGGCCAATTTTGCCAATTTGGTGCTTGGCTAATTATTTACCTGCTACTTTGAGCAAGCGCTGGCGATCCAAAACGAAAATTTTACGCGTTCGCACCTCTATTATTCCTTCTTCTTTGAAATCTTTGAGCAAGCGAATGAGCGTTTCAGTGGCGGTACCAACAAAATTAGCGAGGTCCTCCCGACTCAAGTTGATGGGTTCGTTGTCAAAGACGTCAATTAAAATCAGCATGGTAAATGCCAAGCGTTCTCTGACAGATTTTTGAGCCATATTGGTAATGAAATCGGCGCGATCTGCGAGTTCTTTGGAAAGTTCCTTGATGATGCCATTGCGCAAAACAGGGTTGGTGTCTATGAGGTTGAGGAAATCTTCTCTGCTGATAAAGCAAATATTTGATTCTTCTAAGACCTCTGCGCCCACCTTGTAGGGTTCTTCGGTAAACATGGCCCTGAAACCTACCATTTCTCCGGCCTTAGCAATGTGGATAATTTGTTCTTTACCTTCGTCGCCACGCTTGAAAATCTTGACCATTCCTTGGTTGATGCAATAAACGCCGCGCGGAAAAGAACCCTCTAAAAAAACTGCTTGGTGTTTTTTATAGTAGTTACAGGTGCGATGAGAATTGAGGTGATCGAGTTCATCTGAACAAAAATGATTCAGTAAAGAATTTTGACGAGCTGAACAGGTTTGACAGGTGACATGTTTGTGCGATATATCGAGCATGGGGTCGTGTTGCTTGTCAAATGTACTGAAAATAAAGGAATTTCAGAAAGCTGATAAACGTCATTTTTTCGACGCAAAAAAGCACGGAAATTTGCAGCATGAAAAACAAGGAGTTGCTTCAAAAATATAATGTCTCTGGCCCAAGATATACCTCCTATCCGACAGTTCCATTTTGGAAAAATGTAGCTTTAAAACCAAGCCAATGGCTCAAAGTTCTTGAAAAACAAAAAGCCGAAGCGAAATCGTTGGGCATCTATATTCATTTCCCTTTTTGCGAGTCGCTGTGTACCTTTTGTGGCTGCCATAAGCGCATTACCAAAAACCATCAAGTAGAAACACCATATATCGATACCGTCCTCAAGGAATGGGATTTGTATCAACCTTTTCTATTCAAGCAGACGCGCATCAAAGAATTGCATTTAGGTGGCGGCACCCCGACTTTTTTTGCGCCCGAAGCTTTGGTCAGACTCACCAAAGGTATCTTTAGACAGCAACAAATTGACCCCAACGCCTGCGAGCTCAGTTTTGAAGCGCACCCGGGCTCTACCTCATCCGAACACCTGCTTGCTTTGTATGAGGTAGGTTACCGTCGGGTGTCATTTGGCATTCAAGACTATGACCCTCAAGTGCAAAAAGCTATTCATCGGGTGCAAAATTTTGAATTGGTCAAGCGCACCCACCTTCAAGCTAAGGCTTTAGGCTTCAGCATCAATCACGATTTAGTGTATGGCTTGCCTTTTCAAAACTTAAGTGGTTTTACAGATACCATTGAAAAAACAATTGCTCTTTTGCCCGAGCGCATTGCACTGTACGGCTACGCGCATGTCCCGTGGGTAAAAGGCACCGGGCAACGCGGTTACGACGAAGCCAACCTGCCTCAAGATGCGCAAAAACGTGCCCTATACGAAATGGCCTATGAAAAATTGCTTGCTACTGGTTACCTGGCTATTGGCATGGATCATTTTGCGCTACCTACAGATGTTTTAGCCCTTGCTTTTGAGGATAAGTCGCTGCACCGCAATTTCATGGGCTATACGCACAGACAAACAGACCTCATGCTCGGCTTGGGAATGTCTGCCATTTCAGACAGCTGGACGGCCTTTGCCCAAAATGACAAAAGTGTGGAAGGATACCAAGTACAAATTGACAAAGGAGAACTTGCTGTTTTCAAAGGGCATTTTCTAAATGATGAAGAACTGATCATCAGGCGCCATATTTTAGACCTGATGTGTCATTTTGCAACAAAATGGATACCCGCGCTTCAAGCAATAGGGTTTTACACGCAAATCAATTCTAAACTAGACGGCCTACTACAAGACGAACTCATTGCCATCGATTCAACTCAATTGAGCATCTTACCCAAAGGTTACGCCTTTGTGCGCAATGTATGCATGGCCTTTGACCTCGACCTACAACGCCATACACCAGACAAACCTCTTTTTTCTGCAACAATTTGAGTACTGAGTCCTGTTACCACTGTGGGGATGAACTCCCGTTGAGGCCAATAAAGGCAGACAGCCATCTGTTTTGCTGCCAGGGCTGCGCGAGCGTGTACCAATTGCTCGAGCAAAATCAGATGGGAGCTTTCTATAAATATGAGCCCATGGCCGGAAGCAAACCGGCTAAAGAACGCCCTGATCAATATGCCTTTTTGGACCTCCCTGAGCTAAGAAAGCGCTATATTACATTTGAAAATGAGCAGCAAGTGCGTGTCAAACTCTCTTTGCCTGCCATCCACTGCTCGTCTTGTATTTACCTACTCGAAAACCTCCACAAATTGGAAACCAGAGTTTTGCGCGTGCAAGTACATTTTGCGCGCAAAGAGGCGGCAATCGTTTTTAGCCCCGAATTAGCGCTTTCCGATTTAGCGCTTTTGCTCAATTACATCGGGTATCCGCCAGATTTCAGTAAAAACGAACTCGGTAAAGTCAGACAAGACCAAACCTTTCTCTTTCAATTGGGAACGGCAGGCTTTGCATTTGGATCGATTATGTTGTGGAGCACACCAGACTATTTTGGTTTAGGTGCAGACAACGCCGAATTCAGGGATTTTACCGCAATATTAAGTTTCATTGTAAGCTTACCTGTCTTGCTCTTTTCTGCACGCTCCTATTTCGTTTCTGCCTTCAAAGCACTGCGCAGTAAAAGCATTAACTTGGACGTGCCCATCACGCTTGGCATTATTGCGCTTTATACACAAAGTGTCTTGCAAATTTTCAGTTGGAAAGGCGCTGGATACATGGACAGCTTTGCGGGGTTTATCTTCTTTTTACTGATTGGCAAGTGGTTTCAAAACCTGACTTATGCGTCTTTGTCTTTTGACCGCGATTTCAGTAGTTTCTTTCCAGTGGCCATCCAACGGCTTCGAGCCGACTTGTCAAGAGAAATTATTCCCGTTGAGCAACTTCAAATTGGCGATTTAATTGAAGTTAGAAATGAAGAAATCATTCCCTGCGATAGCGAACTACTGAGTGAAGAAACATTTATAGATTACAGTTTTGTCACGGGAGAAGCCCTGCCGATTTTACTCAAAAAGGGAGCATTGGTTTATGCCGGCGGACAAGTTCAAGGCTTGGCCTGTCGCCTTCAGGTCAAAGCAACGACCAACCGGAGCCACCTGACACAGCTTTGGAATGAAACCAAAGACAAAACACCTAAAAACCAATTGATTCGCTATCAAGATAGGCTCGCTCGCTACTTTTTGCTCATTTTATTGCTCATCGCAAGTGGCAGCGGGTTGACTTGGTATTTTGTGGAACCTAGCTCGGTATTCAGGGTAGTGGTGGCCATTTTAATTGTGGCCTGCCCTTGTGCTTTAGCTCTTTCTGCCCCCTTTACACTGGGCAATGCAATGCGTGTTTTTGGAAAAGCTGGGCTTTATCTTAAAAACACTAGTGTTGTGGAAGCTTTCACTACCATTGACACCATAGTTTTAGATAAAACAGGTACGCTCACAGACCCTACGAGTTACCAAATTACGGAAGCTCACAATGACTTGACATCCCAAGAATTTGCTGTTTTTGTCAATATGGCGCGACAAGCTACCCACCCCCTCTCCAAAGCGCTGGCGCTGGCCAATCAAACAACACCTGTTCTTGATTTATTGGCGTTCGAAGAAATCAAGGGGCAAGGCATGCGGGCACAATTTGAAGGTGAAACCTACCTACTCGGATCTGCAGCATTTATTGGAGAAGCACATTTGGCCAAGGGAAGCGAACTCTTTTTAAAAATACAAAATAGAAATGCGCACTTGGTATTTGCAAGTAGTTGGCGCACAACGGCCATTGAAAAGATCATACAAGGCTATGGTGCAAGCAACTGTTATGTACTTTCTGGTGACCACAATCAAGATCATGCCGCGCTGCTTCAACTCGGATTTCTAGAAGCCCATCTTTTTTTTGAACTGAGCCCGCAGCAAAAAGCCGATCAAATACAGCAACTTCAAAAAGAGGGCAAGCAAGTACTCTATATAGGTGA
>JBIKZM010000115.1:0-5260 GCA_044354735.1 Crocinitomicaceae bacterium | reverse complement strand
AGATGGGCAAGTGTACTTTATCGATCACAACGACGTGATTGACGCAACAACGGGCAAGGCCATTTATACTGAAAGTGGCAAACCCATCGAGAAAGTACAAGGTGCACCTTCATTTAAAGCAATCAATAAGGAAATCCATAAAATAGAAATCTACACCTTTGGCAAAGCCCTTTGCGATGCCAAAACAAATGACACTATTTTTCTAAAAAACAAGCTCAATAAGTCTTATCAATACGCTGGTATTTTTGGTGACTACATCAATCAATCAACAGGAAAACTGCACAAAGGACATGAAATCAAAACCAAAGTGCATTCTGAAACGATGCCCATGTGGGTGGCATTCGGATGTTATTTAATGATTGGCTTGGGCACCTTAATGGGTGGCTGGAAAATTGTCAAGACAATGGGAACAAAGATTACCAAGGTGACACCGCTAGAAGGTGTTTGCGCCGAAACCGCAGGGGCTCTTACCCTGTTTACGGTTTCTCAGTTTGGAATCCCGGTTTCTACAACCCACACCATCACAGGTTCTATTATTGGCGTAGGCGCCACCAAACGCCTGAGTGCTGTGCGCTGGGGCGTAACCATTAACTTGCTTTGGGCCTGGATCCTTACCATCCCAGTGAGTGCTTTATTGGCAGCTATTTTTTACTATGTGATCATTTGGTTCAAGTAAAAAAGACAGAATTATCATTGAAAAAGGGCGCTTATGCGCCCTTTTTCAATAAATATTCATTCACTTTTTGAAATATTTTAAAATTTCTTAACTTTAAGCCAAATCTAAAAATTCAACTATGAAAAAACTTTTACTTACCGTCAGTGCCATCGCACTATCTGCTGCTACATATGCACAGGTGATTGTCGCTGGTATTTCGCCACAAAGTATTGTGGCAAACTACGCTCACACTTGGGCTGATCCAGCAGGTGGTTGGGGAACTCCAGATTTCAATATCCCAGGAACTTTTGTTCAGGATACCCTCAAAATTGTAGACGATGGTTCTACCGGAACCAACGCGCAAGGGAACCCTATTTCTGCAGAAGGCTGTAACCCATTGATCAACGACCTTACAGGTAAAATTGCCGTAATCTTCCGCAATACTTGTGAGTTTGGTACAAAAGCATTGAACGCCCAAAACGCAGGTGCTGTTGGCGTAATTATTGTAAACCGTAACCCAGGAGAGGTTATCGCTATGGGAGCAGGTGCCGAAGGTGCGAACGTCACTATTCCAGTCGTCATGCTAGACATCAATGATGGTTTGGCGCTTATCGCTCAAATGGCCAATGGCCCAGTTGTCATGTTCTTAGGTAATAAAACAGGTTTATTCCCTAACGACGGTGGTATTTCAGGAGCTGCAACTTTATTGCCGCGCCAAGCCATGATTCCATCGCAGCTGGCACAAAACGGTACAGAATTCAATTTTGATCTCGGTGCACGCGTTTACAACTACGGAAACCAACCACAAACGATGTCATTGAATGCCAAAATTACCAACCCATCAGGAGCTACTGTCTATGACAACACCGTTTCTAATATGGCTGTTGCCGCTGGCGACTCTGTAGACGTAGACCCGAGTGCTGCCAACAACTTGCCAAACTTCTCTTTGGCTTCTTACCCTGCTGGTACCTATACTTTAACATACACAGTAGGTTTAGCTGTTGCCGATGATTATGCAGCAGACAACACACTTGTAACTACATTCACCGTTACTGACTCTTTGTTCAGCTATGCACAGGCAGACGCAGCTACTGGCACGCCAACAGGTGGTAACTACTACCGTCCAGGCACCAACAACCAAACGTATTCTGCATGTCAGGTTATCGACAACGCCAATGCAAGTCGCCTCAAAGTAAATGGCCTTTATTTTTCTGCTACAACTTCAGCTGCCTCAGGTGTACTTCTAACCGGCGAAGAAATGGCCCTTTACCTATACAAATGGGAAGATGTCTTTACTGACCTCAACGATGCCAACTTGGCGTTCAATACCCTTACAGAAGTTGCCAACGGATTCTATTACTTCCCTAGTGACCTCCAAGGAGAAACAGTTTACGGTGCATTTACCTCACCCGTTGCTTTAGAAGACAACCAACGCTACCTTGCTTGTGTTCAGACGATAAACCTCAACCTTTACATGGGTCATGAAAACAGCACAAACCTTACTTGGAACGAAGCGTACTATCTTCAGCCTATGGCGCCAAACGAAAGTGATGGTACTTGGTATGCAGTTGGTTTTGGTTCTGATTTACCAAGTTCTGTTGCAATTGCAGTTTCTGACAACGATGTGAACGTATCTGAATTAAACACAGTTGCTGGCAAGGCTTTCCCTAACCCAGCAAATGATGTTGTAACTATTGCCATCGAAGGTGAAGGAACTGCTCAATTGACAGTGACTGACGTAGCAGGTAAAGTAGCAATGTCTGCTTCATTGAACCTTTCTGCTGGTCAAGACAACCTAAACATTGCAGGCTTGACTGCAGGCCTTTACATTTTCAACGTTACACTTGAAAACGGTAAAACTGCTCAATTCAATGTAGTGAAAAAATAAGTTCAACTCACTTTGAACTGAAAAGGGACGGGCAACCGTCCCTTTTTTATTTGCTATCTTTGTGGTATGTCAAAAGCATCTTATACAGTTACAGCAGCACTCCCATACGCCAACGGCCCCCTTCATTTAGGACATGTCGCTGGCGTCTATTTACCCGCTGATATTTTCGTGAGGTTTTTAAGAATGAACCTCCACGACGTCGCCTTTATTTGTGGCGCCGACGAACACGGTGCAGCCATTACCCTACGCGCTAAAAAAGAAGGGCTCAGCCCCAAAGACATCGTCGATAAATACGACGGCATTATCCGAAAAGCATTTTCAGATTTCAACATCAGTTTTGACATCTTTCACCGCACCTCCAGCGCGCTTCATCATCAAACTTCCGCTGACTTTTTCAAGAGGCTATATGACCAAGGGCAGTTTACCGAAGAGGTCTCCGAACAATACTTTGACGAACAATACCAACAATTTTTGGCAGATCGTTATATCACAGGCACCTGTCCGAAATGTCAGCAGGCAGGCGCATATGGCGACCAATGCGAAAAATGTGGTTCAGACCTCAGCCCTACCGATCTGATCAATCCAGTTTCTACACTAAGTGGCAGCAAACCCATTCTCAAAAGTACCTCTCATTGGTATTTGCCAATGAATCAGCACGAAACTTGGCTCAAGGAATGGATTCAAGAAGGCATTTTAGATGGGCAAAAACAACACGAGCCCAAAGAATGGCGCAACCAAGTGCTTGGCCAATGTATGTCCTGGATCAATGGCGGTTTGCGTTCCCGCGCCATGACCCGCGATTTAGACTGGGGCGTAAAAGTGCCGCTGCCTAACGCAGAAGGCAAAGTGCTTTACGTATGGCTAGATGCACCCATCGGCTATATTTCTGCCACCAAACAGTGGGCCCTAGACAACGGCAAAGACTGGGAGCAATACTGGCTCAAATCAAAAGCCAAAGACCGCAAATTGGTGCATTTTATTGGCAAAGACAACATTGTGTTTCACGCCATCATTTTCCCGATTTTGCTCAAAAATCACGGCGATTTTATTTTACCTGACAACGTTCCGGCCTACGAATTCCTCAATTTAGAGGGCGACAAATTCTCCACCTCACGCAATTGGGCGGTTTGGCTCCACGAATACCTCGAAAGCTATCCGGATAAAATTGATGAGCTCAAATACGTGCTCACCGCTATTGCCCCAGAAACCAAAGACTCCGAGTTTACCTGGAAAGAATTCCAAACGCGCGTCAACTCCGAACTTGCCGATATCATGGGCAATTTTGTGAACCGCACCTTGGTGCTCACCAATAAATACTACGAAGGCCACGTGCCAGCAGCCGGTCATTTCACAGCTGAGGACCAACAAATCATTGCTCAAATTCAAGAAATTCCTACACGTATTTCTAAATTAGCGTATGCTTACAAGCTGCGCGAGGCTCAGGCCGAAATGATGCAGTTTGCACGCATCGGCAACAAATACCTCGCAGACAACGAGCCCTGGAAACTCATCAAAACCGATCCAGAGCGCGTTCAGACCATTATGTACCTTGCCTTGCAAATCACGGCCAACCTCCAAATTGCCTGTCAACTTTTCTTGCCTGCAACCGCAGCAAAACTCGCCAAAATGCTCAATGCCTCTTGGACACAGTTTACCGACCTCGGCCGCACCGACCTCCTGCAAGAAGGCCACCAAATCGGCGAAGTGCAAATCATGTTTGCCAAAATCGAAGATGTGCTCGTCGAAACTGAAGTCAATAAATTAAAGGCAACTACAGCCACACAAAGTAAATATCCTCCTATGAAAGACGCCATTGCCTTCGACGACTTTAGCAAAATGGACCTCCGCATGGGCACCATCCTTGCGGCCCAAAAAGTCGAAAAAGCAGACAAACTACTCCAACTCACGGTAGACACCGGCATAGATCACCGCACAATTGTCTCCGGAATCGCAGAACACTACGCCCCCGAAGACATCATCGGCAAAACTGTCCTTGTTCTTTTGAACCTCGAACCGAGAAAAATTCGTGGCATCGAATCACAGGGCATGATCCTTATGGCTGAAAACGAAGAAGGTAAGCTCAGCTTCTTGGCTTCCGAAAAAGAATTTGGCGCCGGACCATCCGTTCGCTAACGATTTTTATCCTTAGCTACTTGCAGAAGCCAAAAAAGTTCGTATCTTTGTAGTCCCAATACAGCAAACAACACGTTTCAAGATATATTGCGGGGTGGAGCAGTTGGTAGCTCGTCGGGCTCATAACCCGAAGGCCACAGGTTCGAGTCCTGTCCCCGCTACTAAGAAAAGCCAGTCAGAAATGATTGGCTTTTTTCGTTTTTACCCCTTTCTAGAACCATTGAAAAATCTAGGGTTTTACTGAAAAGTCGTTTAAAACGAGTAAGATAACTTTTCACGTATAGCGAAAATATTATTCTCTTTTTCAAATTTTTCAGCAGAGGCCCAGGATTACAGTAATCAGTCATTTCTAATGCTATCTAAGCTATTTAACCACTCGAATACAACCGTAACCAGAACTTATCTAGGAATAACAGAAGAAGAGATTCATGAACTTTATGATTCTATCTGCATATGAAACTAAACAGCTTAAATTTTGAAACTTGGTGTAAAAATCATAGCAGTGATCATCAGGCTAAATGGTATAGAGAGCTCTATCCATTTCACATATTTCAAAAAATTGATTTTGATGATCGTCTAATTGA
>JBIKZM010000116.1:0-5260 GCA_044354735.1 Crocinitomicaceae bacterium | reverse complement strand
CGTTCCAACAGGTGCAGCGCGTATCGAATACGCTATTTCACCAACACAAAATACAAACGGCAACTACTCGCTTTATGCTGCCCGTACCAATTCCAACTTGTTGTCTATGCATGTGTCCCATGACAACGGCCAAACTTGGAATCAATTCGTAGGCCCCTCGGGTCCGCCAAATGAATTCGATATCTACCGTGACCAAGGCACTTACAACAGTATTATATCCGTAGACCCTACAGACTCAGAACGTCTTTTGATAGGCGGTATTGATGTGTGGGAATGGAAGCAAACCGTTAACAATCCGCCTTCAGGTGGTTTTGAAAAAATCTCACTTTGGTTTGTCAACCCAAGTTCTCCAACCTATGTTCATGCCGACAACCACGAAATGAAATGGGACAACAACAACCGTTTCTACGTAGGTAACGATGGTGGTGTTGGTGTATCCAACAATAAAGGAGCGTCTTGGTTTCCAGCCAACCGTGGCTACAACGTGACGCAGTTCTATGGCATCGCATTTGACGCCGGTGGCCGTGTAATGGGGGGTACCCAAGACAACGGAACACTCTACAACGATTTTAGCTTGTCTACTTACCACGAATTCCGCGAAGTAAATGGCGGCGATGGTTTTGAGTGTGAAATCTCTTTCTTCAATCCAAGTGTGATGATCTCATCTATCTATTACAATAGCATTTCACGCTCCGGAGACCGCGGCGTCAACTGGACTAACTTTAGCCCGAACCTCCCAGGAACCTATGACCCTGCCGGAACAGACGATAGCCCGAACCACCCTTTCCATACCGAACTCTTCTTGGCTGAATATTTCGATCCAAACTCACAAGATTCTGTCACCTTTATTCCAAAGAAAAATTACGCCGCAGGTGCGCAGCTTCGCATTGCTTCTATGGCTTCTGGCGATACCATCACCACTTCAGCACCAACGGCGCTATACTTCGATGACACTCTTTTTTATGATCCATCGCTTACTGCTGGTGGCATCAATTACGGTATCAACAACGCAACTGGCGAAACAGTAGAAATGGGTTCAGATACCGTTATCTTTAATGTATCTTGGGATACCCTTCGCATCGCTGATCCATACCAATCTTGGTTCTTGGTTTATGTCAATGCCAACGGCGGAGAGCTTTGGGGCACACGCAATGCAATGCGTTTCTCTGTAACCAATCCAGGTTGGTTGTGTTTGGCAAAAGGTATTGGTGGCGGTTTGTTCAACTCAGTTGACGTAGAATTTTCGCGCGACCTCAGTCGTTGTTACATCAGTTCCGGTAATGGCGTATGGCGCCTAGACGGCCTCGGTGACATCTACACCAGCGATTCCAACTTTGCGTCTAAAGCAGGTTATGTCACGCAAGGAGCTACTACAACAGCGCCAACAGCAACCACACTAACCAAGATCACCAATACTTCTTACGAAGGCATTGCCGTCAATCCGAACAACGAAAACGATTTAGTTTGTTTTGCAGGCTTTAACGGTACCAATAAGCGCACCAATAACGCCACGGCGGCTTCACCAACGTTCACCAACCTAGGTGCAATTGTTTCCGGAATCGCTACCTATGACGGCATCATCGATCGCAACGATCCAGATATTTTAGTAGTTGGTACATCTAACGGTGCTTGGGTCTCTGAAAACGGTGGTGCAACCTGGGAAAACGCTTCAACAGGTTTTGAAGGCACTCCAGTCTATGAAGTACGTCAAAACTGGCGTTCTTTCGACGAAGGAAACGGTCGTCCAGGTGAAATCTACCTCGGTACATTTGGTCGTGGTATTTGGAGAACAACCCAATACCTCAGCACCACCAACAACAGCAACACGCCAAGTGGTGATTTCAAAACCAAATTGCGCACTTATCCGAACCCAACCAAAGACAATACCACTTTAGTATTTGAATTGGCACAAAGCGGAAAAGTAGAAGTGCAGGTTTACAGCATTACTGGTCGTTTGGTCTGGTCTAAAAACCTTCAAATGGCAGATGGTACGCAAGAACTCAGCATCGATAGCGCTGATCTTCCTGCCGGAACTTACATTGTCAAATTCAGTGCAGGTAAGCAAACAGACACAGCCAAGTTCATCAAAATGTAATCCGCATTACAACATATTGAAAAAGGAGACTACGGTCTCCTTTTTTTATGCCTGATCTTTTGTGCGTTGGTCTGATTTTTTTTCGAGTGTTTGTCTTTACTTTCGAACTTCACAACATTCAATAGATGCTTGTGCGTTGGGTGCCTTAGGTGCCTGAATGCTTGGGCTCAAATAGGGAATGCCTAAGCCCAAGCCTCTCAATACGATTAAACCTCCGATGAGCAGCAATACTATCTTTTGTGTATTTTTCGGAAATAGGTGAAATAACCTTTCTTGACCAATAAGTGGAATAATCAACATCACGGGAAGCGTGCCAAGACCAAAAAAGAACATCCTCAAGGCGCTTTCAGTCATGTTTGGGCTAGATGTTGCATAGATGAGCGCCAAGTAGACCATACCGCAGGGTAGGAGTCCATTCAGAAGACCAAATAGGAAAGGCCTAATTGAGCTAGGCATCTTTTTAATTTCGGGAAATAAACGCGTATTCATGCGGCTGATTTGCTGTGTCATTAAGCGCAATGGTCCCCATGATTCTATTGAGCCAAAAATAACCGTTGCAATGAAAAACAATCCTGACAGCACGCTAAGGACTTGGATGGCATTGAGCCATGCTTTACTCATGCCAAATAGGCCGATTAAAAACCCCAAGTAAGTGTAGGTGGTAATGCGACCAAGGTTATAAGTCATACTGCCCCAAATGGCAGTACTTTGTCTACTGCGATCAATTGGGGCAGCAAATGCGAGTGGCCCGCACATGCCTACACAATGGAGGGTAGCTTGAAGGCCGATTACAAATGCGATCAGGGTTGCAAAAATCATTTACGAAGGTAAGTGGTCTGCTGAAGATAGGTTTCTCCTTTGATTTGGTAACGTATATCTATGGTGTAGTTCCCTTTCTTGAGTTGTGCAATAGGAAAACTGCTACCCACTTTAAGATCCAATTCTAAGTCGCTGTTTTTGTCATTGTAGCACATGAATGAGGCGTGTAGTTTCTCTATTTTGAGTTGCTTCTCAGCTTGAAAATACAGCTTTCCTCGCTGCGCAGAAAAGCGAATGGGGAAACCTGCATCTTGTGCACGCTGTTTGGCGGCCATATCTGCATCTATTGTTTGTTCTTGCTCGTAGTAGTCTTCTGCAATCAATTCAGAAGATTCATTGGTGATGACAACTACCATATAGCCAATAAAGACTACAAATGCAATCATGGCTATTATTACTGCGTTTCTAAAGCTCATCTTTATAGAATTGGTCCGAAAAATTTGGTTTTTACTGTTTGAATTTTTTTACCGTTCCCGTAGATCAGCACTTTGATTTTCTTGCTGCCGTTGCCAATATAACTTCTTGGGTAACGGATGATCAAGCGTTCTTTGAGTTCTGTTTCTGGTCTGAGCACTAAATGCGCTTTTACAGTTTTGATTTCTCCATGGTGGTTTTCTAAACGAAATTGAATCCGAAAAGATTTGTGGGTTTTGTTCAATAAATTGGCTTCGTAAATATTTGTTATATGTCCGTGTTCATCCATCTGATAGGTTGATCCACGTTGGCGAATGAGCGTTGTTTGGAAATCTTCACGGGTGAGAATTAAGAGCACTAAAGTCACAAACAACGCGATCAACAGCAGGGAATAGGCTTTGACGCGTCGGGTCCATTGAAAAGGTTTTCTGGTCTTGATGCCTTCTTCGGACACAAAGCGCACAAGTCCTTTTTCTAGTCCTACGGCATCCATCATGTGATCGCAGGCGTCTATGCAGGCGGTGCAATTGGTGCACTCGAGTTGTGTGCCGTTGCGGATGTCAATACCCGTTGGGCAAACTTGTACACAATGCAAACAATCGATACAATCTCCTTTTTGAGCAGTGGCTCTGTCTTCATCCTTTTTAATTTTTGCACGGTTTTCGCCCCTGACGTGGTCATAGGCCACTACCATAGAATTTTGGTCGAGCAGTACGCCTTGCAAGCGCCCATAAGGGCAAATAGTCGTGCACACTTGTTCTCTAAGAAATGCAAAAACCCCATAAAATGCATATGTAAAAATCACGATAGCAATGAAGCCTCCAAGGTGCTTGCCGAGCGGATCTGTCTGGATGTGCCAGAGCGCATCGGAACCTATGATATAAGCCAGGAAAGTATGGGCTATCAAAAAAGACAGAAACCAAAATAGTACATGTTTAGTGGTTTTTTTCAGTATTTTTTGGGCGGTCCAGGGTGCCTTGTCTAATAAGCGCTGGGCCGGTGCATCCCCTTCGATGAAGTATTCAATGCGTCGAAAAACCATTTCCATGAAAATCGTCTGAGGACAGACCCAACCACAAAAAATTCGGCCATAAATAATGGTAAAAAGAATAACAAAAACAACTGCTAAGATCAAAAGTACGGCCAAAAGATACATGTCTTGAGGCCAAAATACCTGTCCAAAAATCACAAACTTGCGTTCGATCAGATTGAGCATCAATAAGGGCTCTCCTTTGATGCGAATATGAGGCCCGGCAAGTAAAAAACCGAGCATCAGATAGCTTACTAATTTTCTTTTGTTATAGAATGAACCAGCTGGTTTTTTAGGAAAAATCCAAATGCGTTTTCCTTTTTCATCAACCGTTGCAATCCGATCGCGGAAGGCTTCACTTTGTTCACTCATGGCGGTTGATTTTGTTATTTTTCAATTATGGTTCCTTGTGGGGCTAATCCTATAGCTGCTGGTAAAGAAAGTACATAAGAGGCCACTTGTTGGATTTGGATAGGATTGAATTTAGAGGAGTGCTCAGGCATGCCATTTGCTGATCCGTTCTTCACTACTTTAAATACTTCTTTGATGTCGTGGCCGTAGATCCAGGCGTTGTCGGTAAGATTCGGGCCAATTTCACCTTCGCCCTTACTTTTGTGACACGTCACACAATTAGTGGCAAAAATGGATGCTCCTGCTGAAAGATCACTTGCTTCAGTCAGCAGAGTAGCGCTGGTTTCATCGACGTTCATGGCCATTTTATTTAAATAAGCTTGCACTTCTTTTTCAGCGACTTTCATTTCTTTGTCATATGCTTTGATTTGCAAGTCAGACACGCCCAAAAGGTGGTAATTGATCAAATAGATAAACGCAAATACAATGGTGGCGTAAAAACCCCACACCCACCAAGGAGGCAAGTTGTTATCGAGTTCCTGAATGCCGTC
>JBIKZM010000114.1:0-5275 GCA_044354735.1 Crocinitomicaceae bacterium | reverse complement strand
AGCGCTTTGGTGTATAGACCGGGTGAAAAGATTGGATGACAAACAAGCGGTTGTTTTCATCATTGAATTGCAATTGGTAAATCATGCCGCGCGGAATTACGAGGTAGTCTCCGTAAGCAAAATCGATATTGCCCATTTGCGTGCGCAACTTGCCAGAACCCTTGTGGATAAATATGATTTCGTCGGCATCGGCATTTTTATAGAAATAATCCTTCATGCTTTCAGAAGGCGCTGCAAGCTCAAGATAAACATCTGAATTGACCAACACCGGAACCCTACTCTCTACATAATCGGCAGCTGGCTTGAGGTCAAAACCTCTGAAACTGCGCATCATCATATTTTTTTGAATGCCGATTTCAGGCGCAATGTTGGTTTGCGCACCGATAGATTTTACTACTGTTGGTGGCTGGATATGATATAACAAGGAAGACATGCCGTCAAAACCAATGGTACCAAAGAGTTGTTCGTGGTATATGGCGCCATCTGGCTGGCGAAAAACGGTGTGTCGTTTGTGCGGAATTTGTCCGAGCTTATGGTAAAAAGACATGTTACAAAGTTTTGTTACCGCAAAACTAAACCAATACGCGAATCCAAGAAATGATTTTGGTCAGTTTTCGTACTTTTGTCCTTACATTAAATCAACATTATGTCAAAAATATTGGTACTTGGTTCTTGCGGACAGATTGGAACTGAACTTGTTTTAGCACTCCGTTCAAAATACGGAAATCAAACAGTTGTTGCCGCAGACCTCCGAGAAGAATGCCCTGCCATACTCCAAAACGGACCGTATATCCAATTAGATGCCCTCCAAAAAGAAGAAGTCCGCTCTTTTATTATTGATCAAGAAATAACAGAAGTCTACTTACTTGCTGCCCTGCTCTCCGCTACTGCAGAAAAAAATCCAGACTTTGCCTGGAAGCTCAATATGGAAGGTCTCTTCACGATACTAGACTTAGCCAAAGAAGGTTACCTCAAAAAGATATTTTGGCCCAGTTCAATTGCCGTGTTTGGCCCCACTACCCCAGCAGACCTCACGCCTCAGCACACCATTATGGAACCCACCACCGTTTATGGCATTTCTAAACAAGCTGGCGAACGTTGGTGTGAATACTACCACAACAAATTTGGCGTAGACGTGCGCAGCATCCGCTACCCTGGCCTGATCTCTTATAAAAGCTTACCGGGCGGAGGCACCACCGACTACGCGGTCGAAATCTTTTACAAAGCCAAAGCGGAGGGTGAATTCACTTGTTTTTTGAGTGCCGACACCAAACTTCCGATGATGTTTATGGACGACGCCATCCGCGGCACTATAGAACTCATGGAAGCACCGGCTGAACAAATTAAAATTCGCTCTGCCTACAATTTGGGCGGTTGCAGTTTTACACCCGCAGAACTCGCTTTAGAGATTCAAGCCCTCCAACCTGAGTTCAATATCTCCTACGCTCCAGATTTCCGCCAAGCAATTGCAGACAGCTGGCCCAATTCAATCGACGACAGCCATGCCCAAAAAGATTGGGGTTGGAAAGCACAATTTGACACTAAAGCAATGGTGAAGGTGATGATGGACAACGTGAAATAGCTTTTTATATGGGAAGAATGCAAAATATTTTTTATTTTGTTTAAACTTTTTGTTGTTTAGTTAAACAAAATATGTTTAACTTTATCTCGCAATTGTTAAACAAAATTAAAAGCTATGTCGACAATCGAATTCAACGAAGCACTAATCGGTCTAGAAAATAACCTACAATCTTTCGCCTTGTCTTTTACCCGAAACCGAGAAGACGCAAGGGATTTAACCCAAGAGACCATGCTCAAAGCAATTACTTATCGCAATTATTACACCCCGCAAACCAATTTTAAGGCTTGGGTTTTCACAATCATGCGTAACTTGTTTATCAATCAGTACCGAAGAAAAGTAAAATCGGGTGCCATCTTTGACCACAGTAAAGAAGTTTTCTTGGTCGGGAACATCCACAGCCACGAAGACAGCGCAATAGAGAAAATTGGTGTAAAAGACATCAACAGACAAATTAACTTATTAGGAGATGAGTACCAAACCCCTTTTGAAATGCATTTTGAAGGGTTCAAATACAAAGAAATCGCAGACAAACTCGGTATTCCAATCGGAACAGTGAAAAGTCGAATTTTCATCGCCAGAAAAAAGCTGATGGAAGCATTACCGGAATTCGCGTTTTCGGCAAATTAATTTATGACAAAAAAAGTACACGTAATTGGCTCGGGAATATCGAGCCTCTCCACTGCATCATTTCTTGCAAAAGCAGGCTATGACGTTCAAATTTTTGAAAAGAATCCCACCATCGGAGGAAGAGCGCGTCAGTTCGAAACACAAGGTTTTGTTTTTGACATGGGCCCCTCTTGGTACTGGATGCCCGACGTTTTCGAGAAATTTTATCAGCAGTTTGGCTATACCACTGCTGATTTCTATGAACTCAAGCGACTAGATCCATCTTATCGCGTTTATTGGCCAGATCAAAGCTATACCAACGTGCCGGCTCAGATGCCGCAACTCGAAGAATGGTTTGAATCAATAGAGCCCGGAAGCGCCCTGCAACTTCAGGCTTTTTTAAAAGATGCCGCCTACAAATACAAAGTAGGTATGGAAGACCTCGTCTACAAACCGAGTCTTAGTTTAACCGAGTTTTTTGACCGCCGCGTGCTCGGAGGGCTTTTCAAGATGCACCTCTTTTCATCCTTTTCGAGCTTTATCCGCAAATATTTCAAACACCCCAAAATATTGTCATTGCTAGAGTTTCCAGTGCTGTTTTTAGGCGCCATGCCCAACGAAACACCTGCACTTTACTCTTTGATGAACTACGCCGATATCCAACTTGGTACGTGGTACCCCATGAAAGGTATGCACGAATTTATCAAGGCCTTTGCGCGCATTGCCCAAGAACAAGGTGTCAAGATAGCAACTTCTGCCAATGTTGAACGCATTGTGATAGAAAACGGCAAAGCAATTGGTACTATGGTCAATGGCGAGCTGCACAGTGCAGATATCGTTATATCAGGTGCAGATTACGCCCACACCGACCAACAACTCCTCAAAGAAAACGCCAATTATTCCAATGCTTACTGGGACAAACGCACCATGGCGCCGTCTAGTTTGTTGTTTTATGTGGGCGTCAATAAAAAACTCAACAATTTAGAGCACCACAACCTCTTTTTTGATGAATCTTTAACCGAACACGGCAAGACCATCTACAAAGACCCAAGTTGGCCTGAAAAACCACTTTTTTACCTCAGTGTGCCTTCCATGACAGACCCAAGTGTTGCGCCAGAAGGCTCAGAAAACCTTTTCTTTTTGATTCCGCTCGCACCCGACTTAAAAGACGACGAAGCTACGCGCGAACACTACTTTTCGATCTTAATAGAGCGCCTTAAAGTGCTGACCGGAAACGATATCAAAGACCACATTGTCTACAAAAGAAGTTTTTGTGTAGCTGATTTCAAAAGCGACTACAACGCCTTTAAAGGCAATGCATATGGCTTGGCCAACACCTTGCTTCAGACGGCTATTTTAAAGCCGCGCATGAAACATAAAAAATTAAAGAACCTCTACTATACAGGTCAGCTTACGGTGCCAGGCCCTGGCGTTCCTCCTTCGATTGTTTCTGGAGAAGTTGTCGCTAAACATATCATCGCTAAGCACCACTAAACCTATTCTATGAAAGCATTATACGACAATGTATGCCGAGAAATGAGCGAGCTCACCACCAAAAGGTACAGCACCTCATTTTCTTTGGGCATTAGTTTTTTGCACAAGGAATTACAACAAGCCATCTATTCCATCTATGGTTTTGTGCGCTTTGCCGATGAAATCGTCGATACGTTTCATGGTTTTGATAAAGAAAAGTTACTCCTCGACTTCAAGACCCAAACTTACGAAGCCATTGCAGCTGGTATTTCACTCAACCCAATACTTCACAGCTTTCAATGGGCGGTCAATAAGTACCATATTCCAATTGAACTCATCGATACCTTCCTTGACTCCATGGAAATGGACTTGCAAAAGCACACCTTCGATCAAGACAAGTACGAAACCTATATTTTAGGTTCAGCAGAAGTCGTTGGTCTCATGTGTTTGAAAGTTTTTGTAGAAGGGGACCAAAAAACATACGAAGAATTGAAGCCGTATGCCATGAAACTAGGCGCTGCTTTTCAAAAAATCAACTTCTTGCGCGACCTCAAAGCAGATTACCAAGAATTGGGCAGAACTTACTTTCCTGGGATCAATCTATCTGACTTCAATAGCGCCATTAAAAAAGAAATTGAAGCAGATATCGCACTCGACTTCCAAAAAGGTTATGAAGGCATTTTGTTGCTGCCAAAAAAAGCGCGTTTTGGGGTCTATATGGCCTACAAATATTACTTCAAGCTCTTTAATAAAATCAAGCAAATACCTGCAGAAAGAGTGCTCAACGAGCGCATTCGCATCCCAAATTATCGCAAAATGCGCATTTTACTCACCTCTTATGTGCGCCATAATTTAAATCTCCTTTAATGCCCGACGAATTCGTTGTCTTGGTAGATGAGCAAGACCAGGAAATTGGCCAGCTCGAAAAATTAGAAGCGCATCGCTTAGGTCTTCTGCACCGCGCATTTTCTGTATTGATTTTCAATTCAAACGGAGAACTATTGCTCCAACAGCGCGCTGCACATAAATACCACTCTCCAATGCTTTGGGCCAACTCTTGTTGTAGCCACCCCAGGCCCGAAGAAACAATTGCAGCTGCAGCCAAAAGAAGATTACAAGAAGAAATGGGCTTAAACGCAAATTTAAAACCCGCTTTCTCTTTCTTATACGAGGCTAAACTAGACCAAGGCCTCACCGAACACGAGATAGATCATGTAGTGTTTGGCTATACCAACGACAAACCAAATATAAACCCAGATGAAGTGGCGGCCTATAAATGGATCACTATTGATCAACTCACTCAAGAACTCGAAAAAAACCGAGGATCATTTACCGTTTGGTTTCAAATTTTACTCGATCAACACTTAGAAAAAATCATAAAAGCAGCAAATGAAAGTATGTAGAAGAGCCACCTTCAATGCGGCGCACCGTTTGTACAGACCCGATTGGTCTGATGAAAAAAACAATGCCATTTTTGGCAAATGCAACAACCCGAATTTTCATGGTCACAACTACACTCTAGAAGTATGGATTGAGGGTCAAGTTGATCCAGAAACGGGTTACCTCATTGACCTCAAAATCGTCAAAGACCTGATCGGAATAGAAGTACAAGAT
>JBIKZM010000003.1:0-16211 GCA_044354735.1 Crocinitomicaceae bacterium | reverse complement strand
CTGCATCGCCCTGAACTAGATGCTATTGAAGATGAAGCAAATCGCTTTGATCGTTTTGTAGAATTAAATGTTTTCGAACAAGTACTCGATTTGGGTAAAACTTCTATTGTTCAGGCTGCTTGGGAGCGCGGTCAGGAAATACACGTTCACGGCTGGGTTTATGCTATACAAGACGGCATGATCAGAGATCTGAAAGTTACGCTCAAAGACAACAAGACGCTCAGCGATGTCTATAAGTTAGATTTATAAGAAACGCAAGGCTTTAGTGATCGTTTCCCTGTTTTAATTGTGTAATTTCGTTTCATGGAATTACTCATCATCATTCTATTGGTACTGATCAATGGTGTTTTTTCAATGTCAGAAATGGCGTTGGTCAGTTCCAAGCGCTACAAATTAGAAAAAGCGAGCAAAAGAGGCAATAAAAAGGCGCGCAAGGCGCTCGAACTTTCAGAAAAACCAACGCGCTTTCTTTCCACAGTGCAAATTGGCATTACCCTCATCGGAATTTTATTGGGGGTGTATTCTGGCGAGAACCTCACCAATGATTTAATTGGTCTACTAAATAAAGTTAGCGCACTTAAACCTTACAGTGATGAATTAGCTACGGGTATTATTGTTGTCACGATAACCTATTTTTCGATCGTATTAGGTGAGCTCGTTCCAAAACGCATCGGAATGGCCTATCCAGAAAAAATCATCACATTCATGGCTCGGCCAATGCACTTTTTAGCATTGCTAACAGGCCCCTTTGTATGGTTGCTCACTGCGACCAATAATTTATTTGTACGCATCCTTGGCCTCAATGACTCCACCGATCAGGCAGTTTCCGAGGAAGAAATCAAGTCTATTTTAAAAGAAAGCGCGCAGGGTGGTGAAATTCAAGACATCGAACATTCTATCGTAGAGCGCGTTTTTGAATTAGGAGACCGCAAAGTGAAGTCACTTTTTACGCATCGCAGTGAAGTAGTCTTCTTCAAAGAAAGCGATAGTTGGCAAGAAATCCGTCAGAAAATTGACGAGGAAAAGCACTCTGCCTATCCCGTCACCTCGAGCAATGACCTCGACGACATCACTGGTATCATCTTACTCAAAGATCTTTTTGGCGGCCATACCGAGCAAGATTTCAAAGTAGTAAATTACATCAAAGAACCCATTTACTTCAATGAAAATACAAGTGCGTATCAAGTGCTAGAATCCTTTAAAAATGAAGGCAATCATTATGGAATTGTGGTGGACGAATACGGTTCTGTTCAGGGCATCATCACTATGGATGACATGCTCGACGCATTGGTGGGTGAGTCCACCGAACAATACCAAGATGAATATAAAATTGTACAACGCACCGAAGATTCTTGGTTTGTCGATGGGCAATATTCAATATTTGATTTTGAGAAGTATTTTGATGTACTCGTCACAGATGAACAAAATTCTTATGCTACTGTAGCAGGGCTTTTTATCTCCAAGAAAAATGAGATTCCGGAAGTAGGAGACACGCTAGTTGTTGATCAATTGCAACTAGAGGTCATCGATAAAGACGGCCCTCGGATTGATAAATTATTGATCAGTCGAAAGGTGAAGTAAGTAGTGGTCTCGCCAGGAATCGAACCTGGATCAAACGTTTAGGAAACGCTTATTCTATCCGTTGAACTACGAGACCAATTGTTGTATTTCTTGCCAAATTTTTTGGGCGGCGTGGTCCCAATTGAAGGCCAAAACGCGTTTTTTTCCGGCTTCAACCAATTGGGTTTGCAAAGCTACGTCATTTTTCAGTTCCCTCATTGCTTTAGCGATAGCTTCCACATCAAAGGGGTCTACATATAATGCCGCGTTGCCTGCTATTTCAGGCAAACAACTTTGATCGCCCGCAATAATCGGCGTATGTGTAGCCATGGCTTCAGCTAGCGGCATGCCAAAACCCTCAAAATAGGGAACATAAACAAATGCGGTGGCTGCTGCCATGATGGCTGCTAGTGTGTTAGTTTCCATATGCCCTTTGAAATGAATGCGTTTGGCAAGATTAGCTTCCATTTCAAAGGATTGGTCTTTCCACATGGCGGCTCCTACAATAACGAGCTCAAAAGTGTCATCTGACTTTGCAAATTCTCCAAAGGCTTCTATCAAGCGTTTGATGTTTTTTCTGGGGTGTAAAGAACCCACGAATAGAAAGTAGGGCTTGTATAAACTTTGGCTTTCACGAATTAAATTTCTCGCTTCTTCATCAAGAGGTTGGTAACAACTATTGACCCCATTGTAGATAACGCTTATTTTTTCTGTAGGAATTTGATAACTAGAGACAATATCTTGTTTGGTTGTATTTGAAACGGTTACAATTTTATCTGCTGCTTTTGCAAAACGGGGGAAGTACTTTTTGTAGTACCAAGCTACCCATTTAGGGAGGTCTTGCGGAAAGTGTTCAAAATTGAGGTCGTGTATGCTGGCCAATACTGGTATTTGAAGACCAAGAGGGAACATGCCGTCAGGAGACCAAAAAACGTCTAGTTGGTCTTTGTGGATGGCTGTTTTCAAGCGCCACTGGAACCAAATAACGTATAAGAAGGGATGTCTTGTAGGTGGAAATAGAGATTTGCATTTGACATTGGGCCCAAAACTAAATTTCGGATCTACGGGCCGATCAAAGTAGAGCACAAAGGTATGATTGGGTTGATTTTCGGTAATTCTTTTGACGAGTTCTAGGGTATAATTGCCAAAACCTTCTAGTTTTTGACCGAGTAAAGATCTGGTATTGATGCCAATGCGCATGCTAAAATTCGAGGATATAATTGGTTTGCCGTTCGTGGCCAATAGTTGTGGATGGGCCATGCCCGCAATAAACGACAGTTTGCTCAGGAAATTTGAACATGACCTCAAAAATACTCTGTTTCAGTGTTTCTAGATTTCCACCGGGTAAATCTACACGTCCAAAACTTCCTTTGAACAGCACATCTCCATTGATTACAAACCCGCTTTCGTGGTAAAAAACAACATGGCCCGGTGCATGGCCCGGCGTATGATAAACCTTGAATTTTAGGGCACCAAATTGAACTTCTTGTTGGTCTTGAAGTTCAAAGTTAGGCACTTCAGCTTCTTTGTAATTTTCAAACCCATAGACATGCGCATAGTTCTTGACGGATTCCCACGTACTGTGGTCTGCTGCATGCAAATAGGCAGGGGCATTGAAGCGCTCTTGGCAAAATGCTGCACCTAAAATATGGTCAATGTGGGCGTGTGTAAAGAGAATTGCTTGAACCGCTAGGTCATTTTCGTTGATATAAGCAAAGAGTTGTGCTTCTTCGGCTCTGGTGTAGCACCCTGGGTCAAAAATGACGGCATCTTGGCCATCAGAGACAACATAGGTGTTTTCTTGAAAACCATTAAAGGAAAATGCTTGTATCCGAACTGACATGTTTCAAAGTTACTGCAAATCTGCTTTAGCGCAGCAAATTGACATGGCCTGTCAGTACTTCTTTTCTGTTTTGGAAATCGGTGTAGATGATTTTCCAGGTATAGGTGCCGTCTTGGCAAGGCCGGAAGTTGTAGCTGCCATCCCAGTAGTCTTTGAGATCGGTGAATTGGTAGATGAGTTCCCCCCAACGGTCATAAATACTGACCTCTACCTCAAGGAAATTACCCCCTACTACCCTGAAATACTGATTGAACATATCGCCGTCTGGTGTAAAGGTATTGGGAACATAGAAGAATGGATCGAAGAAAATATGAACTTGGCTTTGCGCAGTGCAGCCATTTTGATCGGTAAAATAAACTGAATAGATGGCATTTTGATTGGGCGTAACCACCGTTGATTGACATGTTAGGCAAGATACTTCATCTGGTGGTGACCACAAAAAGGCGCCGGGCCCTGACGGATCTGCGGTGAGTTGTATGTCGTCTCCTTGCAAGGCAAAGATATCCGATCCGGCACTCACAAAGGCGGGCGCAAAGAGATTGACTTGGACGTAAGCTGAATCTTGGCAACCTTGCGCGTCTGTACCAATAACCATGTAGGTTGTATTGAAAGGCGGCACTACACTCACTTGTGCGCCGTTGGCACTTGACCCGTTGGCGCTCGGGCTCCACTCATAATAGAGTGCGCCGCTGGCCCAAAGGTTGGCTGGTCGGCCGGGGCAAACGGTGGTGTCGTTGCCTGCAATAATTTGAGCCGTGAGAATGGAAACCCATACGGAATCGGTTTCTGTACCGCAGCTATTTGTGACGTCTACGAAGTAGTATTGGCCTTGAAGTGGACTGATTTGAACCGTTGGGTTATTGGCGCCAATGAGGTTGTTACTCGGATACCAGAAGTAGCTGTTGCCGCCTGCAGCGGTGAGGGGAATACTAGTTCCGTAACAAATATTGACGCTGTCGATGAGTTGTGGAAGCGGCGGATTGTTAAAGACGGTGATACTGATGGAGTCTTGGGCAATACAGCCAATGCCTGAGGTTACCGTAGCGGTATATGTAATGTTATTTTGGGGAGTGGCAATTACATTTGGTCCGGTGGTTGTGTTCAAGAAGTTACCGGGTGACCAATTGATGGTGCCACTGGCCGTTGCGCTGATATCGACACTTTCACCAATACAAATTGTGGTGTCGTTGGGCAATGAAATGTTGGGGATGCTGACAGCTAAGGTGATTTGTAGGGTATCTGAACCACAGGAATCCGAAACAATGACGGAAAAAGTTGTGGTTGCGAAAATGGTAGCTGTGGGCGTGGGGCTACTTGGGTCATTGAGTACGTTGGCCGGCGACCAAACATAGGTGCTGCCCCCAAAGGCCTCTAATTGATAGGAATCGCCGGCACAAATACTTGCTGTCGGTTGAATGGCTCCTGCAGTGAAAGACCCGATATTGACAGTAACTGTTACTGAATCTGGTGTAAAACAACCCGTAGAATCATAGGCCACCAACAATACGTCGTAAACTCCTGGCGTGAGATAGGCGTGAATAGGCTCATACGCATTGGAGGTATTGCCGTCGCCAAAATCCCAGAAAAAGGAATTGGCATTCTGAGAGTTGTTGTCAAAAAAGACACTTTGTGGAATACAGATGAGTGGCGCGGGCTGTGCAGCAATGGCTTCTATGGTACTTAGTTCGAATTTGAAACAAGCCAAATTACAATTGGTACTCTGATTGGTAGGTGACCACGAGCCCGGGGTGCTGGTAAAACCGAAATCATTCCCTCCGCAGGCACCACAAACGGCATGATAAATTCGGCCCTGATTGTCAAAGCGAGAGGTGCCGCCGTCTACGTGATTAGAACTGCTATTGATGCCTCCCATGAAGGTGGCATACTTAAGGGCGCTTGCATCTTGATCAAGTACAGCAATGTAGAAATTAGACCCGTTGGTATTGAGTTGGTATGCATCTAGGGTTACTGGAAAATTATTGGTTGTTGAAAACGAGGCTTGTCCGTAAAGTTGATTGAGCTGGCCACCCCAACCCGCTAAGTAGATGTCATAGCAGTCGGAAATGAGGAAGGCGGTTGGTGAAAGCTCAACGTGTCCGGTGGCTGCGCCAATCATGGTGGTCCAGTTGGTGACAGATAAATCTTGGGCGTATTTGCGTAAAAACTGCCCAGAGTTGGCATTGCCGTAACACCCTGGGGTAATGGCCCAAGAAGATTCTGATTGACCATATACGTAAACAGCGTTGACTACATCTGTACGAATAAAATAAGTTTGATCGTATTCAGATTGCCCCATGTAGGTGCCTGATTGCAATGCGCCACTTGCTGCATTGATGCGCAAGGCATATCCATCGGCACTACCACCGTTAAAGGTGAGGTCATGGCCGCCAGTAATCGCAAGAGAGCTTGAGGTGGTGCCGCCTGCCACATAGACACTTCCGTTGGTTCCGACGGTAATTGAATTGCCAGATTCAGCCCCGCTTCCGCCAAAATAGGTACTCCACATCAGTTGAGAAAGCCCTGCATTCATCTTGAAAATAACAGCATCTTGGGCGCCGTTGAGCAAGCTCTGAAATGCATTGGTAGTCGGGAAATTAGTGGAGGTTGTGGTACTTGAAACGTAGACATTTTGGTTGGCATCTAGGACGATTTCTCCTCGGAATTGGTCTCCGTAATTGTAAAATAAACTTGCTGCGTTGAGGCCATCTGTGCTAGTACCACCTACATAAGTGGAAGATAACAACGCTGTGCCATTAGGATTGAAGCGTGCAATGTAGATGTCTGAGCCGTTGAATTCGAGTGAGTTTTGAAGTTGATACGGCCCTCCATTGAAGCTGTTGTCGTAGGGCTGACCCGCCATCGGAAAATTGGTAGAGGAGGTCACGCCGTAGACATAAAGCTCGCCATTTGGCGCAGATACAATACTGTGTGGCGTTTCATTACCAGAACCACCAAGGTAGGTAGAGTATAGGAGCGCCGTTCCGTTTGCATTGAATTTGGTAATTCCGACATCCATTGGAAAGGAACCAGTTCCCGAATTATAGCTTGCGTCAAATGCACCAGCCGAACTAGGATAGCCCGAACCAAATACGATTCCTCCGCCAAATAAATTCCCATTGACATCTGGTGTAGCTGTAAAACCCCAGTTATCTACAGGTGAGCCTGTAAATGTAGAGAAGGTTAAACTTGGGTCAATAAATAGCGCCAGATTTGGATCATAAGACGCCCCTAACTGAAATGAGACGATATGATTGCTGATTACAAATTCAATGGGAATCTCATTTTTTTGTGTTTCACTGATGATATTCCACGCTTTTGGTGTACTGTAAGTAATTTCACCGAAGCGATGTGTGAGGTGTAGTAAACCTTGCGCATCGATAAATATCGAGTCGGCACCTAGAAGTTGAAAATCGAATTGATGGATATCTGCATGAGGGAGGAGCTCAAGGTGAAAAGCAAATTGCTGCTTGTCGATAAGGTATTTTAAGTCACCACCCGTAAAAAAGTTACTTGCGCTCAATTGGCGAACGCCATGTACTTTAGATTTCCATTTACTTTGGTCATTGCCAATGAAGTAATTGTGGTAATGAGCGCTCGAATCTTGTGCTATAAACGTGGAAGCTTGCGGATGCAAGAACTGGTGTTTGATGGCATGATAAGCAGTGCCTTCATGATGTTCGTGTGCTTCTTCGGACTCATGTTGGTGAAAAGTTGCATCGGAAAGAAAAAATGTAAGGCCTTGTTCTTCAATATAGAGCCTACCCGATGATAGCGGAAGATTGTATAAAATGCGCGCATCCCACTGACCCTGATTGGGGTACATCCAAAGCTCTTGGGCAAAGGCCGTTTGAAAAAAACTGAACAGAATTAGGATTCTAAATAGATACATGTGTTGAGTAAATTTAACACAAACGGGTGCATTCTCAAAATATTAAACTTGCTAAAAGTGAGAAGGTTGCCAAAGTCTTCATAAAAAATTGCGTTTTGGCTGAAAATGCTGTTTATTTGTGTTCCAATTTGCGACAACATGAAACTCTTTACAACTCTTCTTATTTTCTTTTTGATCATTTCTTCAAATTTAGGCTTGGCTCAAGACTATTCTCGCTTAAAGGTTTTTGCAAATGAGTTAGAGCTCAATAAGTTGGCAAACCTCGGCGTGACCATCGATCATGGGCTTCACAAAGAGGGTGTCTTTTTTATCTCCGATTTTTCAAAAGAAGAACGCCAAATCATGGATACGTATGAATTCAATTATGAAGTTTTGATAGAAGATGTCCAGGCCTATTACGTTCAAATACTCGCTGAACCAACCAAAGAGCAAGCCAACAGCTTGAAAAACGTCATTTGTTCGGGCAGTGGCGGCGCGGGCTCAGGCTTTAACCCGACTGTGCCTACTCATTTCAATTTAGGTACCATGGGTGGCTACTTGAAATACGAAGAAATGTTGGCGGAGCTAGACGAGATGGTGGCTACTTACCCCAATTTGATAACTGCCAAAGCCCCGATTTCTACATATTTGACGGCTCAAAATAGACCACTTTACCACGTGCGTATATCTGACAACCCTAACGTTGATGAAAGTGGCGAGCCTAAAGTTTTGTATACGGCTATTCACCACGCCCGTGAACCAATGAGCTTGATGGAAACTATTTTCTTCATGTGGTATGTACTTGAAAATTACGGTACCAACTCAGAGATTACCTATTTAGTCAATCACATGCAGTTGTATTTTGTGCCGTGCATCAACCCAGACGGCTATGTGTATAACCAAACCACAAACCCAAATGGCGGCGGCATGTGGCGCAAAAACCGTCGCTTGAACTCGGGCGGTTCTTACGGGGTTGACCTGAATAGAAACTACAGCTACGGTTGGGGTACAACAGGCACCTCATTCACCCAATCAAATGAAACCTATTGTGGAACAGCCGCCTTTTCTGAGCCAGAGACGCAAGCCATGCGTTGGTTGGTTCAGAATAATAAATTTGTAACGGCCTTTAATGCGCACACTTACGCCGAAGACATCCTCTTTCCTATCGGAACCACAACCGCAGAATTTGCTGACCACCACGATTACTTCCAAGAGTATACCAATCTGATGGTTGAATACAACGGCTATGGTGCCATTAAGAGTTCAGCTTTGTACCCTGCCTCGGGCGATTCCGACGACTACATGTATAAAGTGGATATTGGCGTGGGCGTCAAAGACACGATGTTTGTGCATACACCAGAAGTGGGTACGGCATTTTGGCAGCCTTCGTCTCAAATTATTTCTACTTGTCAAGAAATGGTTTATCCTAACCTCATTCTCGCTCATGTTGCTGGGATATTTATTGTCACAACAGATCAGGACCCGAGTAATATTTCAACTTTGAGTGGCAATTTCTCGCATCAAGCAAGACGTCTAGGCAGAGAAAATGGCCTAGTAACGGTGAGTATTGTGCCTTTACAAAATATTGTTTCAGTCGGAAGCCCTGTTGTACATGACTTAGCATTGCAACAAAATGGACTTGGTGCGATTAGCTATACCTTGAATCCGGCCATTCAATTTGGCAATCAAATCAAATACATCTTACAAACCGATAACGGTTATTGGATCAAAAAAGATACGATCATCAAAACATATGGCGCCTACACACTTCAGGTAACAGAAAACGGCACTTCCGCAACCAACTGGACGGGCAATTGGAATACCACCACCTCTACGTTTGTTTCTGCACCGCGTTCATTTACAGATACCCCAACGGGCAATTACGTCAACAATGCCAATACCACTTATACTTACGTCCCAACTATTGATTTGGGCAATGCGGTGGCAGCTAAGCTCAATTTCTGGGCTAAATGGGACATCGAAGCAGACTACGACTACGTACAATTGCAAGTGTCCACAGACAATGGCGCAACGTGGGTTGGACAATGTGGTTTGTATACTGTTGCGGGGAATTCAGCGAATGGAAGTGTACAACCCAATAACCAGCCTGTTTGGGAAGGCGTTCAGAGCACATGGGTTCAGGAAGAAATTCAGCTGAGCGATTATCTCGGACAGGTCATCAAAGTGCGTTTTCAACTGAGATCAGATGGCGGAACCCGCAAAGATGGTTTTTACTTCGATGATTTCTCCATTTATTACAATGACGCCGGGCCAACTGTTCCTCCAGTTGCGCAATTTCAAGCGCCGAGTACTTTATGTAGTGGTACGGCTGTAAACTTTACAGATCTTTCTCAGAATTTACCAACTTCTTGGGCTTGGGATTTCGGCGATGGTTTTACCTCCATTGAACAAAACCCGAGCAATGTTTATGCACCGGGCACCTACACGGTTACTCTTACAGTTACTAATGCTGCAGGTACAAGCACTTTTTCACAACAAATTACTGTTCAGAGTTCACCGGTTGTTGGTCTTTCCATAGCCGATACTGATTTGGTACTTTGTGTTCAAGACGGTGCAACAGCATTGAATGTAACGCCGCAAGATGCCACGGTGAGCGGCTTGGGTGTGACTGGTCTTTCATTTGACCCAACAGGATTGGCATTAGGCCCATTAACACTTACCGCAACGGCAGTAGATGCCAGTTCTGGCTGTGTTGGAACTGCCCAACTTACTATCATTTTGGAGAGCTGCGCGCAACTTGATGAAGCAGAATTACCAGATTTTAGCGTGTTTCCAAATCCAACTACAGGGGTTCTTTATATTTCAGAATTACTCCCAGACACCCATTTGCAATTATTTGATGCGCAAGGAAAAGTAGTAGGTGAGTGGACCTACCAAAATCAGGCGATCCAACTTCAAGTTTGTGAAGGGGTTTATTACCTAGAAGCGCAATGGAATGGTCAAAAGCAGCATAAGAAGGTGCTCGTTCTCGGCATCAATTAATGGAGCATAAAAGCGGCAAGCTTATCGATGTAATTTTGGTAACCCGCCACAAAAGGTGTGGTTTCGTGTTCACCGCCAGGCACTAAATAGGATTCTTTGTAGCCGCTTGTTTTGTGGTCGTAAACTGGCTGCCCGTGGCTTTTCACCGTTAAAAAGCTGTCGTCTTCCCCATGAATCCAAAGTAATGGGATACTGATTTTCTTGATTTCTGTAGCGTTGTCTATGAGGAGGTCAACAAGAAAAGAACCAGGTATGGACAAGAGCCCTGCATCTTGGATCATTACTTCTGCCGAAGCAAACGGCGCCTCAAGAATCAATTTACTTGGCGCCAAGGCATATGCATTTGGGTGCGCCGCCACTTCGCAAGCTGCAGCAGAACCTAAGGAAAAGCCGAAAATCACAAAGCGCTCGTTTTGAAGCCCTTGGTCTTTGAGCCACTGAATGGCACGCGCTGTGGAGCGGTACATATTTTCCTCACTTGCTTTTCCTTCTGACAAACCAAAACTTGGGTAGTCGATCATCAAAACACCATAACGACCTAGCCCGCCTATATTGGCATAGAGTTTTTGTCTAGGCCAATAGAAATCCATGTGGTCTTTGTTGCCGTGGCAATATAAAATAACGGTGTCGGTAGCAATAGTTCCCAAATCACCGACGTAAATAGCACTCATTTTTGCGGTACCTTCTTCAAGCTCGACAGTCCATTCTAAATGATGGATCATCGAGTCCGGAACACCAAAATCACCTCCTAAATCTAAACTCAATTCACCTTGATATGCGTCGAGTTGATAACTCTCAATTTTACTTGGGTTGAATAAAAAACCATCTAAGCGCTTGCGACAACCAAAGGCCGCTAGGCCCACAAACAAAATAACTACAATATTTTTCATCTTTACAAGTGATAAGTGACCCCAAAATAAAGCCCTGTGGCTCCGCGATTCTGTAGCATACTTGGGTATGGTACTACGATATTTTCATTGGATTCAAACGGTGCCAAAATTTTAATTTCTGCTTGATAGCTCCATTTAGGTCGGATCCATTGGTGGCCGAATTGCAAACTCGGAATCCAGAGTTGTTCGTTGGGTCTGCCTTGTGATTCAGTGCCGTAGAAATCGAACCAATTTGAAATGCCGGCATATAAAAAGTTATAATTGGCGTGGTAAATCATGCACATTTTGTCGAGTTGTTCTGGTTTCCATTGACGCCCATATTTGAAGTAATAGTTGGCGTCTAGTTGTGGCCAAATGCGGTTGGCACCTGTGTAGAAATCGATCAATATATTCGTATTGAGTTGGCCCGAAACACCCATGCGATTGGTACTCCACAATTTTTGGGAGGCGCCTAATTCAAACTGACCAACGCCAAATGCCAAGGATGTTGTTTGTAAGGAACCCATTAGGGTCGTCTGGTTGGTGATTCCTCTACCGTAACCAATAGAGGTAAAGGGAATGGGGATAGCGCCAATACCGGGTATTTTGGCTACCGGCCCACCAAAATGGCCAGTAATAACTTGTTGTCCTTTTTGAAGTGGTTCGACAAAACGCGCAGGCGCACAAGACCATAAAATGGTGAGGCCCATCGTTAAAAATAGTAGAATTCGCATGTCCAAATTTAAAAAGATTAACCATCCAAATTCCTTACCTTTGTAAATATGTCAGGTTCGAGCTATGGTCAAATTTTCAAACTCACCACTTTCGGGGAGTCTCATGGCGTGGCAATTGGCGGAGTCATAGAAGGCTTTCCATCTAATTTTTCCATAGATTTATCCGCTATCCAACTTGCTCTCAACGAGCGAAGACCGGGTCAAAGCAACCTGGTGTCGCCGCGGCAAGAAACCGATCAAGTCGAATTTATTTCAGGTATTTTTGAAGGCAAGAGCACCGGTAGCCCCATCGCTTTTCTGATCCCCAACAAAGACCAAAATTCTAAAGATTACCAAGAGCTCAAAGAAGTTTACAGGCCTTCACATGCCGATTTCACTTACCAGCAAAAATATGGTAACCGAGACCACCGAGGCGGCGGGCGCAGTAGTGCCCGAGAAACAGCTTGCCGTGTTGTGGCAGGTGCCTTGGCCGCTCAAGTACTTCATCAGCTGGGTGTGGAAAGCTGTTGCTACGTCGATCAAATTGGTCCGTATCAGGTTTCAGAAATACAGTATTACGAGAAGGCTCAAATTGAAAATTCTCCACTGCGTTGCCCTGAGACGGCGGTGAGTAAACAAATGCAAAACTATGTATCGGATCTTCAAGAAATTGGCGATACCACAGGCGGGGCCATCCGCTGTATATTCAAAGGGGTTCCTGCTGGTTGGGGCGAGCCTGTTTTTGACAAACTGCATGCAGAACTCGGCAAAGCAATACTTTCGATCAATGCGGTCAAAGGTTTTGAAATTGGCAGCGGATTTTCAGCGGTGAGCATGAAAGGCAGTGCCCATAATGATCGTTTCAATGCAGATGGTACAACCCAAACTAATTTTTCGGGCGGTATCCAAGGCGGTATTTCTAATGGCATGCCCATTAGTTTTCGGGTCGCATTTAAACCTGTAGCCAGCATACAAATGCCGCAAGAAACACTCCAAAAAGATGGCCAACTGAGCGCATTAGAGATCAAAGGCCGCCACGACGCTTGTGTGGTGCCAAGAGCCGTTCCGATAGTCACTGCTATGGCGCAAATTGTCCTGCTAGATTTTTATTTAAGACAACAACGCAATACTTTATTTATATGATTCAACGCATTCAAACCGTATACTATATCATTGTGATGCTCCTTTTGTCTTTCTTGCTATCAGGAGTAGAAATTTTTGGTTTCCCTACAGCGAAAAGTTATCTTTCTTATACCGTCTACGGGATTCAACAATTCAAATCTACCGCTAGTGTTCAGTCAGGAAAAGCTGAAAATATCCAAGGATCGCTGCTTTTTTACTTCGTTATTGCATTTGTCCTGTTTACTTACTTTGCCATGATGAATTACAAGAATCTCAAGAAACAATTCAAATTGGCACGCATGGTTTTATGGGTCTACCTCTTTGGTTTGCTTACTATTTTGGTGCTCGGAAGCATTGGTTTTTTTGCGCCAAGTGCTGTTGGTATTCAGCTTGGCTTGGGCTATTACATATGTGTGGTTGGCCTCCCATTTACCTACTTTGCTTTTAAAGGCGTCAAAAAAGACAAAGAAATTCTCGAATCCCTAGACCGCCTGCGTTAATTATGAATTTTCTTTCTGTCGAACAACTTACCAAATCTTATGGTGAGCGTCTCCTTTTTTCTGATCTTACATTTGGCATTGAGCATGGTCAAAAAGTAGCCATAGTTGCCAAAAATGGCGCAGGTAAATCTACGCTTTTGCGCTGCTTGTTAGGGCTTGAACCGCCGGATAGCGGTACGGTTACCTTTCGCAAAGAATTGCGCATTGCCTTCATGGAACAAACCGATGACCTCAATCCTGAACTCAGCGTGCTCGATGCCGTGCTCGATCACGACCTCCCTGAAATCAAGCTCATCAAAGCATACACTGATGCACTTGCAGCAAACGACGAAGCCAAACTTGGCGATTTATACCAAGAGCTCACGGAGCACCAAGCGTGGGATTTAGAAGTTAAAGTGCAGCAAGTATTATCTGTGCTTAAACTCAGCGGCATTACCCAAAAAGTAGGTGAGCTCTCGGGTGGTCAAAAGAAACGTGTGGCTTTGGCTAAAGTATTGCTCTCAGAGGCAGAATTTTTGATTCTAGATGAGCCCACCAACCACCTCGATCTCGACATGATCGAATGGCTCGAGCAATACTTGTCTGCTTCTCAACTCACGCTATTAATGGTGACCCACGACCGCTATTTTTTAGAGGTGGTTTGCGACACGATTTTAGAGCTCGCCGATCAAACGGTTTATCGATACAAAGGTAATTTCTCTTATTATCTTGAAAAAAAGGCAGAGCGCGAAGACCAACTGCAGTCTACTGTTGAAAAGGCTAAAAACACCTTTCGCAAAGAACTCGACTGGATACGCCGCCAACCCAAGGCGCGCGGCACCAAACAAAAGGCACGCGTAGATGCCTTCTCAGATTTGAAAAAGGTGGCCACTCAGCGCCTAGACGAAGATGAGCTTGAACTACCTATCAAAATGGAGCGCCTCGGCACTAAAATCGTCGAATTCCATAAAGTTTCTAAGGCTTTTGGAGACCGCGTTATGCTCGATGATTTCAGTTATCATTTTCAGCGTCAAGAACGCCTTGGCATTGTTGGCAATAACGGCGCGGGTAAAACAACCTTTCTAAAAATGCTGACCGCAGAGGCAGCTCCTGATAGCGGTAAAATTGTCATTGGAGACACCATTGTTTTTGGATATTATTCTCAGGATTTAATCGAGGTGGATCCGAATATGAAGGTGATTGATGTCGTTAGGGAAGTTGCGGAATTTATCCCATTAGAAAAAGGCCGTCAGTTGTCTGCAGCTCAACTCCTCGAGCGTTTTTTGTTCCCTCGCGACATGCATTATCATTTTGTGCACAAGCTCAGCGGAGGTGAAAGACGCCGTTTAAAGTTGCTGCGTGTATTGATGCTGAATCCCAATTTTTTAATCCTCGATGAGCCTACCAATGACCTCGACATCTTTGCCATGTCGGTTTTGGAGGAGCATTTGCGCTTGTTTCAGGGCAGCTTAATTGTGGTGTCTCACGACCGTTATTTCATGGATAAAATGGTCGATCATCTTTTTATTTTTCAGGGAGAGGGCCGTATCAAAGACATCACTGGTAACTACCATAGCTACCGAACTGCACTAGCGCAGGAGCAGCGCGAAAGTAAAAATGCAAGCAAACAACCCATCGTTGAAACACCGGTAGTAAGCACCGAGCCCGAAAAAAAATGCAAAATGAGCTTCAAGGAAAAGCAAGAATTTGAGCAAATTGAAAAAGACTTGCCCTTGCTTGAAAAAGAAAAAGAATTGCTCAGCACAGCGCTGTCGAGCGGTGCTTTGAGCAATGAAGATTTGATTCAAAAAGGCGAGCAGTTAGGAAAGGTAGTCGCTCAAATTGACGATTTTACTTTGCGTTGGTTGGAGTTATCGGAGCTTGGTTAGTTCAGTATATTTGCCTCTTTACCGAATTGTTTGTAGGATATCGCGATGGCCAGGAAAGCCAAGCTGCACATGATGCCAAAAACACTCAAGAAATAACTCAAAGAAAGCGTGCCGGCAATGAGTTCTTTGGTGGCCAATACTACATTGATCACGGGTATAAAAACCGTGTTGAGGTCTAGGGCAACGCCCGGAAAAAATCCAACCATTGAAGGCAAAACAACTACAATATTCAGTGGCGTAATGATGCTCTGAGCCTCTTTGAAACTTTTGGCATAAATAGCGATCGGGATCATGAGGCCTGCAAAGAAAATGACCAAAGGAAATAACAATGCAAACATCGATAAGATGAAATAGGGTGTGAGGATGCTATGAATAATCCCAAGTAACTCTTTGTTGTCTGTTAAGTCTAGGAACTCAATAGAGATAAATAAGCCTGCCAAGGCACAACTCGCTGCAAGCATTCCAGAGCAGACCACGACCATCATTTTTCCGATCAATATCTTCCAGCGCAAAACAGGTACTGTTAAAAGTGTTTCAATGGTGCCGCGTTCTTTTTCTCCGGTAAACAAGTCAATTGCTGGATACATACAGCCAATAAAACCAAAGGCAATAAAAACATAAGGGAGAAAACCGCCTGCGAGTTGACCCACCATTTTTTTATCGCTTGCGCAGTTGACTGTATTGACCACCAGTGGTCTAATCTGCTCTGGTCTCAAGCCTAGTTTTTGCAAGCGTTCAGCTTCCGCGTTTGCTTTAAGAGTTGTCGAGTACAGTTCAGCACGTTCGGCTCGGCCTACTTCTGAGGCGTCGAGGAGCCAATTCAAGGTGACGGTTTGTTGCTGTACGCCTAATTGTTTTTCGTTCG
>JBIKZM010000113.1:0-5359 GCA_044354735.1 Crocinitomicaceae bacterium | reverse complement strand
AGAAACTTAACCGCTTCTAAAGTGAAGTCATACACAACATCAAACGAGCGATCGCCATAAGGCGCGCGGGCGTTGTCGCCAAAATACAGGAAGTCGTGCTGCGGAAGTTGAGTGCGCAATTCTGCCAAGACGGTTAGACCGCCGTAACCAGAATCAAAAACACCAATTGGACCAAGTACTTCCATAAATCAAAACTAACGAAAAAAGGGCAACCGATGGCCGCCCTTTTCTGATGTTAAAAGGATTTTATTTCTTAGCCGCTGCTGCGTCTAGCAACATAAGCTCAACGATTACTTCGGTCGTGATATCAATACCGCCTTTGGAATACATGGTGGCAGAAACATCCAATACGTAGTTGAGTTTTTTGCGCTCAGAAACGATGTCAATTGCTTTTTGAACACGGTCTAAAATTGGTTTGTTTAGTTCCTCGCTCATGATCTGCAAGCCTTCTTCCAAAGAAGCTTGTGTTGCCTCTAACATTTGTTGTTTTTGCATCAAACGACCTTCGATAATTTGACGTTCTGCAGGAGATTTACTAGCTTGGTTGACTGTATAATCTTGATACGCTTTCTGGAAATCGGCATCCATTAATTGCAATTCTTGCATGCCTGAAGTTTTCATAGAGTCTAGCTTTTTAATCGCTTCTTTGCGCGAAGGCAAAGTATCGAGTAATTTCTGAGAGTCAACATGTCCGATTTTTGTTTGAGCAAAAGCGCTGAAGCCGATGACAACAAACAGCCCGAGTAATACATTTTTCATTTTTATATTTATTTAGTTATTCCCATTTCTTCGAGCACCTCATCTGAGATGTCGAACTCTTTTTCTGCATAAAGCAAATTACTTTGGTTGGCTTTGTCAAAAACAAAAGCATACCCTTCTCTTTTAGCGACTTTTTTCATTGAAGTGAAAACGCGGTCTTGTATTGGTTTGATCAACTCTTGACGTTTTTGGAAGTAATCGCCATTTGAACCAAAATGCTGGGTCTGAAGATCGATGGCTTCTTGCTCGAGTTTTTCTATTTCTATTTTTCTTTTTTCTCTTTCCTCTTTTGGAAGGAGCACTTCTTCGCGGTCATAATTACTTTTCAAGTTTTTAATGGTCGCGTAGCGGTCTTCGATTTCTTTGGTCCAGCGTTCGGCCATTTTGTCGAGACGTTCTTTGGCTTCTGCATACTCTGGAACATTTTCAAGAATGTAATCGGAGTCTATGAAAGCGTAAGTCTGCGCACTGACAAATTGCATGCCAAAAACCAGTAAAAGAAGGACAAGGTATTTCATGTTTTTCATTTGCGTGCTTAGAACGACGAAGTTACCAATTTATTGTTAATGCTACAATTCTCCGAGGTTCATCCCGATTGTAAATGTCAATTTAGGATAATAGCCTTTGGCGTTGATATCTATGTCAGAACCTTTTCCGAAACCACTCGCCCATGCGTCCATTTGGTCAAAACCCAAACCGTAATCAAGACCCAACATACCAAACATTGGTAAAAAGACACGGACACCAACACCAGCAGTGCGTTTGACGTTAAACGGATTGAACTTATCGAAACTTGGATACGTATTGCCCGCTTCTAAGAAAGACAAGGCATAAAAAGTGGCTTGCGGATTGAGTGAAATCGGATAGCGAAGTTCTAAGGTGTATTTCGCTACAATTGGGTCGCCGCCAGAAGAAGAAACCGTTTGGTCTTCGTAGCCGCGCAAAGCGATGATTTCACGTCCGCCAATTTGGTTGGCACCCATGCCCGTAAGGCCGCTGCCACCCATAATGAAGCGGTCAAAAGGAGAAATTCCTTTAGCCTTGTTGTAGGCGCCCATATAACCAAATCCAAAACGCGACATCAAGACGAGTTTTTTGTCAGCAGTCAAAGGCGTGTACCACTCACCTGTAAACTTCAATTTGAAATACTCCAGGTGCTTGTAGCGGTCTTGCTGCGTCATGCTTGAATAATCCTTTTCTGGGCCGAACATAGAGTATGGCGCAGTTGCTTTGGCAGAAAAGGTAAAGTTGGAGCCATTTTGAGGATAAATTGGCGCACTTACCGAGCTGCGTTGCAAGGTGTATTTAAGGGAGATGTCGTTGGCATAGCCATTCTGGAAAAGCGGAAAAAATGAATACTTCTGTACATCGTAATACTGATAAGACAGCTCATAATTGGCTACAAAATAATCATCTGGCCATTTTTTGCGACGGCCCATGGCCACGCCTGCACCTGAAATAGAGATGCCGTTGTAGTCGGGATTAGTGCGCAACAAGCCATTTGTTGAAATCGAAGAGTTGGTTACGTAGAAGGTAAGGGAATTTGGTTTCTTGCCGCCCAACCATGGTTCGGTGAAAGAAAAATTATAGCCCTGATAAAAACGCCCTGTGGATTGCGCGCGAATCGTGAGGCGCTGGCCATCGCCCCCAGGTAGTGGGCTCCAGGCATCTTTCTTGAAGAAATTTTTAGTTGAGAAATTGTTGAAAGACAAACCAAGCGTACCGATAATACGACCAGAAGTATTTGGTCCGGCACCACCGTAGCCTCCGGAAAGTTCAATTTGATCGCTGGACTTCTCTGCCACAACGTATTCGATATCTACGGTGCCATTTGCCGGATTCGGCTTTGGATTCACTTGAAAACCCTGCTCATCAAAGAAGCCTAATTGCGCTAATTCACGCTGAGTACGCATGATGTCGGCTTTGTTGAAGAGGTCGCCGGGTTTGGTGCGGATTTCGCGCAAAATGACGTGGTCGTTTGTTTTGGTGTTTCCACGAATTGTAACCGTGCCAATATGCGCCTCTTTGCCCTCAATTAAACGCACTTGGTGATTGATCTTGTTGTCTTTAACCCCTGTTTCTACAGGAGATATTTGAAAAAATAAATAGCCGCGGTCCATGTAGAGCGAAGAGATGTCGCGGCCATCACCATTGCCATACAAGCGCTGATTGAATAAGTCTTTGTTGTAAAGGTCGCCAGCTTTGATGCCGAGAACGGTGTCGAGGAAACTAGAGCGGTATTTTGAGTTGCCGATCCATTCGATGTCGCCAAAATAGTATTTCTCACCTTCACTGATTTCAATGCGGATTTTCATGTTCTTGTCGTCGAGCATAAAAACAGAATCTTTTACAATGGCGGCGTCTCTAAGGCCCTCCGCGTTGAATTTAGAAAGTAGTGCTGCTTTGTCGGTTGCATAGCTGCTCTCTGTGTATTTAGAGCGCTTGAAT
Source organism: Crocinitomicaceae bacterium (assembly GCA_044354735.1). GTDB lineage: Bacteria > Bacteroidota > Bacteroidia > Flavobacteriales_D > Crocinitomicaceae > UBA952. Next base: position 2,152 of record JBIKZM010000113.1, on the reverse strand, counting down.
AGACGCTGCGGTCCCTTTTGCTTGGTGTCTTTCATGGACATTTTTAACTTCCAGAGGGGAACAGATGTAACACCCACAAACTCAATCTCTTTGATGCCGACTTTAATCCCTTTGTCTACCTGAATCATGAAGATTTCAGAATTGTTGATTAAGGTATCTTGTTGGCGATTGATTTGGACTTTAGCGTGATAGAAACCTTTGTCGCGGTAATAACTTCTGATTTTGCTGTTGGTTTCAAAAACCAAGTTTTCAGTGATGGTTTTGCCGGCATATAGCGAAATCTCTTCTCTTAATTTGTCAGCTTCGCGTTTGTTTACCCCTACAAATCTAAACTTAGAAAGTTTCGGTCTTGGGCTCAGTTCTATAACCAAATATACAATGCCTCCTAACTCCTTCTCCGCATAAATTGCCACATCTGAAAACAAACCTTCTGCCCAAAGACTTTGAATTGCTTTGTTGATTTGCTGACTAGGCAAGGTGATTTTTTGGCCAGTGCGCAAACCAGCGATGAGTTTGATTGCTTGGTGATCGTAGTTGTCTGCACCCACTACGCGCACCGGACCAATTTCAAAAGTTTGGGGGTTGGCATAATCAAACGCCAAACCACCCAGCGTATTTGGCGGTTGGGCCAGCGCTAAACCCGCAGTAAATAGCATTAAAAAAAGGAGTATTTTATTCATTTATTGGATTGAATTTGTTCAGATACCAGCCCAAAACGCCTCTCCCTCTTCTGAAAAACTACAATGGCATCGATAAATGCATCGCGGCGGAAATCGGGCCAATGGGTGTCGGTAAAAAGCAACTCTGTATAAGACAATTGCCAAAGCAAAAAGTTACTGATGCGGCATTCACCACTTGTGCGAATGAGTAATTCTGGGTCCGGAATGTCTTTGGTGTGCAACAAACCCGAAAACGTTTGTTCATTGAGTGCGGCACTTGAAAGCTGGCCAGTTTCAATAAGCTGATGCGCAGCTAAAGCCGCTTTGAGTATTTCTTGACGGGCAGAATAATTGAGTGCCAAAATAAGGGTCAGAGAAGTGTTGTCTTTGGTGCGTTCCATAGCAGATAGCAAAGACTGATAGCAGTTGCCCGGCAAACCTTGAATGTCTCCAATTGTATGTAGCCGCACACCATTCGCATGCATTTCATCTACTTCATTGGCAATTGCATCGACCAATAAATTCATGAGACCTTCTACTTCTTCACTCGGGCGCGACCAATTTTCGGTAGAAAAAGCATACATTGTTAAATAAGATACGCCAAGTTCACGTGCGGTTTTGATGACTTCCTTAACAGATTCTACACCAGCAGCGTGGCCAAATAAGCGTTGCTGACCTTTGTTTTTAGCCCAGCGCCCATTGCCATCCATGATGAAAGCAACGTGGCGGGGAATATTTTGAAGGTCGAGGTTTTCTAAGGAGCTCATTTAGTCAAACGAAAATACATAATCTTTTGCGGAATATTCATAAAAAAAGGGAGTGGTCAGACCAATCCCTTTTTGTGTAATGTTTTGTTTCATTTACTCAGCTAAAACAATTAGCTTTTGGTTATTGAGTTCAGCAACACCACCTTTGATTTGAACACGGACTAAATTGCCTGAAACAGCAAGGTGGTCATTTGGTTCTACGGTTTGGTTGGCTTCGAAACACAGCTCCCCTTTTTTCAATGAAGAAATAATAGGTGCGTGATTGTTAAGGACTTGAAAAACACCATCTGCGCCAGGTAAACTAACGCTGTTCACCTCTCCTTTGTAAAGGCTTGCTTCTGGTGTGATGATTTCTAATATCATGATTATGCTTCTGCTAACATTTTTTCTCCAGCTGCAATCACGTCCTCGATTCCTCCTTTGAGGTTGAAGGCTGCTTCAGGATACTGATCAAATTTACCGTCAAGGATATCGTTGAACGCCTTGATGGTATCTTGGATATCAACAAGCACTCCAGGCAAACCGGTGAACTGCTCAGCTACGTGAAATGGTTGAGACAAGAAGCGTTGTACACGACGAGCGCGGTGAACAATCATTTTGTCTTCTTCAGAAAGTTCGTCCATACCTAAGATGGCGATGATATCCTGAAGTTCTTTATAGCGCTGTAAAGTAATTTTTACGCGTTGTGCGCAATTGTAATGCTCTTCACCAACAATTTCTTGGGTG
>JBIKZM010000288.1:0-5363 GCA_044354735.1 Crocinitomicaceae bacterium | reverse complement strand
CTCATATGGCTTAGGTGTCGCTTTATTTGTCACTATTTGGGCTTCTTGCAATTTATGGTTTCCATGGTTGGGTGCCTGGAGCCAGATAGGACTAGTAGTATTTTTCACAATTGTACTTTCTCCTTATTTGTTTGCGCTCTCAAAAATCATTTGGGCCAATATGTTTATCAACTACAATAAAGATGCTAAGGTCGGAAAGTAAACTCGAAATGCTACAAGCCCACTTGGGTTATGTACTAGAAGCAGCCTTGCTTGAAGAAATGGCTGAAGTTGCCAAAATTCGAGAAACAGCTACCGATGAAATTGTGGTGCATGTTGGCGACCAGCTGCAAATGATTCCGATTGTTATGGAAGGTTCTATTAAAATTTCGAGAGAAAATGAAAACGGCGAAGAACTATTGCTCTATTACATGGAAGGTGGCGATACCTGCGCTATGTCTTTGCAGTGTTGTACCAGAAAAGTGGATTCTCAAATAAAAGCCACCTCAATGGAGCCCTCTTTGCTTTTGATGTTTCCATCTGAATTGATGGAGCGCTGGCTAGATCACTACAAATCTTGGCGACAATTCATTTTAGATAGCTACCACACCCGCATGCTCGAGCTCATGGAGTCTATTGATGCAATCGCATTTATGAATTTGGACCAACGCCTACTCAAATACCTTTCTGATCAGGCTAAAATTTTAGGTAGCATCGAAATCAACCACACCCACCAACAAGTCGCCGATGATTTACATTCTTCAAGAGTGGTGATCTCTCGTTTGCTCAAGCAACTGGAAATAAAAGGTGAAATCAAATTACTGCGCAATAAAATTATACTTAAAAACTTTTGAAACTTTTTGATAATATTTTGTTAACTTGTGCTCCAGAAACCACTAAAACAACCTATTATGAAAAAACTAGTACACATTTTTTGCAGTATTTTACTGCTCGGTGTAGGCCTTAAAACCCATGCGCAGGGTCTTACTTGTGCTGCGGCCCTACCCGTAACGCCCGGTACATTTACAGCGAGCACCCTCGTTGGCACCCCCTCACAGGCTTCTGCCACAGCAGCGGGTTGGTATGCCTACACACCCACTTCAAATGGTATTTTGAATATCAACTCTTGTAGCGGTGGTTCTGACACCCGCCTTTGGATTTGGTCTGGAGCTTGCGCAGCGCTGGCACCAATTGCCAACAACGACGACTTTGCAGGTTGTATTTCTACAGGAACCAACGCTTATGCCTCCAAAATCGAAAATGTCATTTTGATGGCAGGTACTACCTATTATTTTGAATGGGACAACGTCTGGGAAGCCACAGGTTTTACTTGGAGCTTTACCTTTGCTGCGCTTCCAGCCAACAACGATGCAGGAATTACAGCCGTTGCCAACCGCAATACGCGTATTGCCATTTCTCAAGCTAGTTTTGGCATTCCAATGGGTGCAACTGTCAAAAACTTCAGTGGTTCACCGCTCACTAATGTTATTTTGACAACTGAAATTTACGAGTTACCAAATACCACAACTCCTATCCAAACCTATGCGAGTACTGCCCAAACCTTAGGGATTGGTGCACAACAAGCTATAACTGCTGGCACTTGGTCACCTGTGCTTACCTCATCAAAATCTTACCTCATCAAATACATCAAAACCCAAACCGAGGTAGACGGCGTAACCACCAACGACCAATCAACACAAAATCTTACCCTAGATTACAACTACACAGCCCGTGACAACAACGTGTACCAAGTTGCCTACAACTGGTCTTCAACGCTCGAATACACGCAGGGTGTCATTCATACTGTTTACGGCGCAGACAACATGACCGGCGCGGCCTACTACCTCCAAAGTAGTTCCACAACCCAAGTGTATACCGTACAAGTATTTCAAGTAACAGCAGGCGTGGTGGCCACTACCCCACTTTACAACTCTGCCAACATTACCGCAAATGGTGCGGGTTGGAAATTCCATACCTTCCCTACAGCCATTCCGGTTACCGCAGGTGAATACCTCATTACCATCAAAAAAACAGGAACAACATCTTTCCCTGTAGGTGGCGACCTCAGTTTGTTTACTGCGGGCAAAAACTTAGTTCGTACCGGAGCCGCAGGTGCTTGGAACCCAGTAGAAGCATATGGCGTCAGCCCTGCGTTCATGATCCGACCTAAATTTGGCACTGATCCAACAAATGAAATTGCCTTCTTGAACAACGCCAACCCAGGCGGACAAAGCACCAAATTACATACGCGTCAGTCGCTAACAGGTAACGACCTTTCTTTCTGGGCCAGAAGCGTCAATACGGGTTCTGCAGCGGTAACTGGTGTTACGTTAACTGTCACCGTAAAAAATGCGAGCAACACCGTTTTATACACCGCAACAAGCGCACCCCAAGATTTAGCGCCTACGCAAATCGACACCTTTACAGTAGCCAACTATACTGTAACGGCTTTGGGCGCTTATACCATCGATTATGTGTTCAACAACACAGGCGATCAGATTCCGCAAAACAACAGCAAAACCACCACCTTTACCCGCACGAAAGGCGAAATGTCTCGTACGGTAGGTGTTACAGGGTCTTTGGGTGTTAGTGCAACAAGTGCACCGGGTGCTACCAACATCGAATTCGGTAACAACTATACCATTACCCAAAACGATTTTCTTGACTCTGTACTGTTCGTACTCAACCCAGGTACGCCAGTGGGCTACGTAGCAAGTGTCAATATCTATGGCACTACGGCAAATGCAACAGGTGTAATGGTTCCAAATACGACCGCCCTTGCCTCTACGGTAACCTACACAACAACTGCTGCAGACAACCTCAATGGTGCTGTTATCAAGTTGCCAATAGCTACCGGAACACTCAATATGGTACCGGGTACTTATTTCTTTGGTGTTTACCAAGCGGCAGTTGCTACAGGAAATATACGTTTGGCTACCTCTACCGATTACAGTACACCAAATACAGTTTTCTACCGTTGGGTAGGAAGTAATGGTGGTACCTATGCCGCTGCAGGGTATTCCTTTGTGGTGAATCCAATTTTTAAATCTTGTGTTGCTTACAACCAAATTGTAACTACCACTGCCGCATCTTGTGGAGCCAATGATGGTGCAGCAAGTATCGCTACTACAGGCGGAACCGGAACCGTAAATTTCCTTTGGTCCAATGGTGCTATTACTTCTGCCATCAGCGGCTTAGGTGCAGGTCAGTACCCTTGTGTTTTAACGGATATCAATGGCTGCCCTGCAACGGTAAGCGTGATCGTACCAAGTTTGTCTAACCTAACGGTTACTGCGACCCCACAAAACATCACGTGTGGAGGTCAGTCTACAGGTAATATTGCACTCAATGCAAGCCAAGGTGTAGAACCATACACTTATAGTTGGGCGGGTAACCTAGGCACAACACCCGCCTTGAACAACATTTCTGCAGGAACCTATGAATGTACCGTTACAGACGCCACTGGTTGTGTTGTCATTATTTCAAATACACTTACTGAGTTATCTAACCTAGCTGCTCAGGCTAGTGGTACAGACGTACTCTGCAATAGCGCACAAACTGGCAACTTAGAAATCAGCGCAGCAAGTGGTGTGGCTCCTTATACCTACCAATGGACGGGAACAAGCAACACCAGTACCTACGTTACATCTGTTGGTCCTGGTACTTACACTTGTGTTGTAACTGACGCATTGGGTTGTACAGACACCGTTGTTTCTGTACTTGCTGTATCAGACTTATCAGCAACCGCCAGTGCATCCAATCCGCTTTGCAATGGTTCAGGAACTGGAAGTGTTACCGTTACTGCGGCGGGTGGTACTGGCCCTTATACATACGACTGGGCAGGTGCACTTACCTCAGGAACTGTACTTTCAGGTCTTGGTGAAGGAAGCTACTCTGTTGTAGTGACTGACGCTTATGGTTGCAGCACAACTGCTTCTGCGAGTGTCAACGAGCCTGCAGCGTGGGCTGTTAGTGCAGCTGTTACCCCTGCGGTTTTTGGTGCAGACGGTGCAATTGACATGATTGTGAGTGGTGCTTCTGGCCCATACTCATACAGTTGGGACAACAACGCCACAACTCAAGACCTCACTAACCTAGACGGCGGCACTTACGTGATCACCATCACTGACTCTGTGGGTTGTACTTATACAGACTCTATTGTAGTGAACTCAATTGTTGGACTTGACGTCAATGACCTCAATAACGTTCAATTGTTCCCGAACCCGAGCAACGGCCAATTCTTTATTGCGAGCCCTGCACTTCAAACTGTAGTACTCTTCAATCAGTTTGGTCAGAAGGTCGCTATTGAATTGACTACAATCGGTGAAGGAAAATACCAAGTATTGACCAATCAGCTTGCCAACGGCGCTTATATTTTGGAACTCCAAAGTAAAGATGCAGTGGTGCGCAAAGCGATTCAGATCATTCAATAAGTTTATCTATTTTACTGCTTTGAAAAGCCCGGCACATGCCGGGCTTTTTTTTTGTAAATTCGCTTATGAGATTTTTTCAATTTTTAGTCATTTTCATCTTAATTAGTGCAGTTAACGGGCAAGTCTTAATCAATGAAGGTTGCAACAAAAATGCATACGCCGTTCTTGATGAAAACAGCGATGCCCCTGATTGGATCGAATTGTACAATAGTGGCACAACCAACATAAACTTAGCTAACTGGAAGTTAGCCGATCAATTGAACGGCATCAATGCATGGGTTTTTCCAAATTTAAATTTATCGGCGCAATCATTTTTACGTGTTTTTTGCAGTGGCAAAGACCGTTATGCAAGTACCCCATTTATCTCGACGAATAATACACCTAATTTCAATCCCACAGCTGGTTGGAACACCCATCCCTTTGCCCAAAATTTCATTTGGGACGGCAGCTCAAACATCATCATCAATGTCTGTTCTTACAACGGCACAGCCTACACTGAAAACTCCATTTTTTATCAAAGCGCCACACCATTTGTTTCTGCTGTCGGGAGTTTTGTAGATGGTTCAGCGGCAGCTTGTAGCAATAATTTAGGGCAACCCTACAGCCAAAGACCAAATCTTAAACTCAATAATGCCGTGATTGGCACTGGCACCATCATAAATAGCAATACCGAATACCCAGCTCCCTATGGCAATTGGTACTGGGGCGCACGACATCAATTTTTAATTTTAGCAAGTGAATTGCAAGCAGCTGGCTTAAATGCAGGGCCGATATCCTCGCTTTCTTTTCAAGTTGCCAGCACCAATGGAGAGTTTTACGACTACATCGACATCGCGCTCACCCATACCCTACTCACTTCGCTAGATGCCAGTTTTGTTCCGCTCCAAGGCCAGCAATTTCATACAGATTTTAAATTAAGTGGAAACGGAGAGCACGTCTATCTATTCAATG
>JBIKZM010000112.1:0-5384 GCA_044354735.1 Crocinitomicaceae bacterium | reverse complement strand
TAAAAGCATTCCTGAAAGATGCTCCATGCCAAAGAAACGAGATGCGTCATTTTCCATCCAATTTTCTCCAATTTTTGGGGTCATATAATTATAATACAATACCAATCCTATGAGAAGTTGAATGTGAAAGGTAATCATGGTGAAGAGGTTCACTAAACGGTGTTTCTTTTCGTAGCTTTTGGCGGTAAAGGCATTGAAAATGGCCAAAAGCAACATCAGTAGTGCGATCCAACGCAATCCGGAGTGTGCAGAAATCAGAGCTTGCATATAATAAAATTTAAGTGTTTTTAATCGTTGAGTTTGAGAACAGCCAAGAATGCTTCTTGTGGCACTTCTACGCGGCCAACTTGGCGCATGCGTTTTTTACCTGCTTTTTGTTTTTCAAGCAATTTGCGTTTTCGGCTGATGTCGCCACCATAACATTTGGCCGTAACGTCTTTGCGCAAGGCTTTGATGGTCTCGCGGGCAATGACTTTGGCACCAATTGCTGCTTGAATAGGAATTTCAAATTGCTGACGCGGGATGAGCTCGCGGAGTTTGAGGCAGATTCTTTTACCAAGATCAAAGGCATTGCTGCGGTGAACCAAAGCAGAAAGTGCATCGACTTGCTCTCCGTTGAGCAGAAGGTCCATCTTGACCAAGTCCGATTCTTTGTAGCCAATTGGGTGGTAATCGAAAGAGGCATAACCGCGAGACACCGACTTGAGGCGATCGTAAAAATCAAATACGATTTCGGCAAGCGGCATTTCAAAAGTGATCTCAACGCGGTCTTGGGTGAGGTAAACTTGGTTTTGCAACTCACCGCGCTTTTCAATGCAAAGCGTCATGATTGAACCGACATATTCAGTTTTAGTGATGACCTGTGCCTTGATATAGGGCTCTTCTATGCGATCCATGCCCGATGGGTCTGGCAATTCTGAAGGGTTGTTGACAATAAAAACTTCGTCTGGGTCTTTTTTCGTGTAAGACCTATACGAAACGTTTGGTACTGTGGTAATGACGGTCATGTTGAACTCGCGTTCTAAACGCTCTTGGATAATTTCCATATGGAGCATGCCCAGGAAACCACAACGGAAACCAAAACCAAGTGCGGCAGAAGATTCAGGCTCAAAAACCAAAGAGGAGTCATTGAGCTGCAGTTTTTCCATTGAATAACGCAACTCTTCGTAGTCTTCGTTGTCTACAGGATAAATACCTGCAAAAACCATAGGCTTGACATCTTCAAAACCTTTGATAGGCACCTCGCAAGGGTTGTCAGATCCGGTGATGGTGTCACCTACCTTGACCTCATTAGCTGCCTTGATGCCTGAAATGATGTATCCAACATCACCAGCGCGCACTTCGCTTTTAGGCGAGAGGTCCATTTTGAGGATGCCGATTTCATCGGCGTTGTAGTCGCGGCCAGTATTTAAAAAACGTACTTTTTGACCTTTTTTCAGGACGCCATTTCTGACGCGATAATAAGCAATAATGCCGCGAAATGGATTGAAGACGGAGTCGAAGATCATGGCTTGTAATGGTGCTGACTCATCTCCTTTTGGCGAAGGAATGCGCTTGATAACCGCTTCCAAAATTTGATCGACCCCTAAACCGGTTTTGCCCGACGCTTGGATGATGTCGTCGATACCGCAACCAATGAGCTCCATGATTTGATCAGAAACCTCTTCTGGCATGGCACCCGGTAAATCCATCTTGTTGAGGATGGGAATAATTTCGAGGTCGTGCTCGAGGGCGAGATATAGATTTGATATGGTTTGTGCCTCAATGCCTTGAGAAGCGTCTACTATTAATAAGGCGCCTTCGCAAGCGGCAATAGAGCGCGACACTTCGTAGGAGAAGTCGACGTGTCCGGGGGTGTCAATGAGATTGAGGATGTAATCTTGTCCCTCATGCTTGTAACTCATCTGAATAGCATGAGACTTGATGGTGATGCCGCGCTCTCGCTCGAGATCCATGTCGTCGAGGGCTTGTGCTTGCATCTCGCGATCGGAGATGGTGCCGGTGGTTTGGAGCAAGCGATCTGCTAAGGTGCTTTTACCGTGGTCAATGTGGGCAATAATACAAAAATTGCGGATGTGCTTCATAGGTTGCAAAAATACGGAATCTAAGCCACATAACAAGGAGCAAATTACAGCTTCTTGTCCGCGAATCTACTGATGTTTGTTTCGGGGTGCAGCGGTTTATTTTCGAGTATATGAGCCATAAGTTCACGCGCCAAAGTCGGCGCCATCAAGTAGCCCTTTGTGCCCAGGCCATTGAAAACAAAAACACCATCGTATTTTGGATGCTCCCCCATCAGTGGTCTTCGGTCTAAAACCGTTGGTCTGACGCCCGCTGTCTGGCCAACAACAGTTGGTTGATAAGCACCTAAAGATGCTAAATTTTCCAAAAGTGTGGTTCTGGCTTCTTCAGTGACATTTAGTGTTGGATTGTTAAATTCATAGGTAGCGCCAACTCGAAAACGGCCCTCACCACTAGGCAAAACAAAGCACTTTCTATTCATAGATTCTGTTTCGCTTATGAGTTTGCTTTCAATCAAGAGTGTTTGACCTTTAGTTTGTTGCAGCGGAAGGTAAGAAAATGTTGCCTCATCTTTTTGTCTATATCCCATGCAAAAAACGACAAAATCATAGGTTTCACCATCGTATTTTAAAAGCTTTGGATCCCACAATTGAGCATCAAACTCCGATTGCAACAAGAGCCCAAGTTGGCTTAAATACACCAAGTGATGGTCTACCCATTTTGCCGCGTCTACCCAAAAAGCATTTTTAACGCGGCCACTGCCAAATGTGTTGAGCGCTGCCGTGTGCTGCAGGTCTGAATCTGTGAGTTGTTCTAAATAAGTTTTGTAGGCCTCCTCTTCGGACCTGCTTTGCCAACTTTCTCGCTCTTCGTCGGAAGAAAAAAAGCGGCGAATCACAATTGGGTGATAAAATTTGGCTTGGAGCAACTGCTCAATTTCGAGATAAAAAGCTTGCGCCTCGGGTAAAAATTCATCTAGACGCCAAGATTTATTCATGCGGCGAAAAACCATTGGATTCACCATTCCTGCGGCAACAGCACTTGAATGATTGCTGCCATTATCTACAATTTTTACATCAATGCCTTGTGAAATAAGCCGGTGAGCCAGACAAGTTCCCGCCAAGCCTGCGCCAAAAAGAAGTGCTTTTTTTGCCATATGCTATTTCGTGAAAGCGAAGCTAAGCAAACTAATTTGAACATTGGGGTCTGCCGCTTTTATTGCACGCGCTAAGGACTCCAAAGTAGCCCCTGTAGTGATCACATCATCTACAATTAAAACATGGCGATACTGGGTAAAATGGGCCGAGGCCCGAAACATATTTTGTACGTTCTCCCAACGACCAAAACGGTCATTAGTAGTCTGACTCAAGGTGTGTTTACGCTTTTCTACATTGCCCTTCAAGAGTGGAACACCCCATTGTTTAGCAAGCCCTCTGGCAAGTAGTTCACTCTGATTATAACCTCTTGCGAACTTCTTTTTAGGGTGAATTGGCACCGCAATTAGCGCTTCTACACTACTGACTGGATGGGCAGAAAGTGCATTGGCCATCAGCTCGCCCAAGTAAATACCTAGAGGGGCTTTGAAATCGTATTTTAAGGCGCGGATCAAAGACTGACTTACGCTCCCTCTTCCATAGTAATACAACGCACACGTATTTGCTATCTCTACCCGACTCCAAAATAATTGATCGAGCTTAGTGGGCTCTTTTTGAACTTCAAAATAGGTGCGCTCCAAGCCTTCCCAACATATCCAACAGAGATAGCGCTCCTGCGACACCAATTCTTTATTGCAGTGCAAACATACGTTTGTGAAAACCAAATGGCCCAAGCCATCTGAATAATTTTTGAGGACCAAACCCAGTCGCTGAATGTAAGTTGCCATTGTTTCTTAGGTTTTAACAATTCGATGTTTAAAAATGACTTTTGAATTCTAAACCAATCCAACGTAATTATGTTAATTTTATTGAGGCTTCCTTTCATACAAAAATTATCCTTTCATACCTACAATTTTCTTCGGAAAAATTATCAAACCACAACGCAAAAGCATGTGAATATCTTTCTAAGGCATGTTGAAATCCGCTGAAGGGTTTGTCTGTGAAAGGATTGCGCTTTGTAGTGTTGAAAACCGCGATTGAATGTTAATTTCTTTAATTGAGACGAGCCCAAATTTTAACAATTTTTGTAACCCCGATTTAATAAAAAATCTGCAACCCAAACCCCATGACCCAAAAACTACACGAACCAATTCTAGAAGAAAATAAAAGCCGTTTCGTACTGTTTCCCATACAGCACGACGACATCTGGAGCTTTTACAAAAAAGCAGAAGCGAGTTTTTGGACAGCAGAAGAAATCGACCTTTCTCCAGACCTCATCGATTGGGAAAACAAACTCAACGATGACGAGCGCCATTTCGTCAAACATGTGCTCGCCTTTTTTGCAGCATCGGACGGTATCGTCAATGAAAACTTAGCCGAGCACTTCCTTAACGAAGTGCAATATACCGAAGCTAAATTCTTTTACGGTTTTCAGATTACCATGGAAAACATCCACTCTGAAACATATTCGCTTCTCATCGACACTTACATCAAGGATACCCACGATAAAAATCACCTCTTCAACGCCATCGATACTGTAGATTGTGTCCGTAAAAAAGCTGATTGGGCGCTTCGTTGGATAGACAAAGGTTCGTATGCAGAACGTTTAGTGGCTTTTGCCGCTGTCGAAGGCATCTTCTTCTCAGGCTCTTTTTGCTCCATCTTTTGGCTTAAAAAACGTGGCTTAATGCCTGGTCTCTCCTTCTCAAATGAACTCATTTCCCGAGACGAAGGCCTCCACTGTGACTTCGCTTGCTTGCTATATACCAAGCACTTAGTAAACCAATTGCCAAAAGAAAAAGTCAAAGAAATCATCACCAATGCTGTTGAAATCGAAAAGGAGTTCGTCACCGACGCCTTGCCGGTTAAACTAATTGGCATGAACAGCGACCTAATGGGTCAATATATCGAATTTGTTGCAGACCGCTTATTGGTTGAACTCGGCAACGAACGTGTATACAACGCCACTAACCCATTCGATTTCATGGAGATGATTTCCATTCAAGGTAAAACCAACTTTTTTGAAAAGCGCGTTGGTGAATACCAAAAAGCAGGTGTACTCGCCGGCAAAGAAAATCAAGGCTTTAGTCTTGATGAAGATTTTTAACTAACCTAAACTATAAGGAGCATATGTACGTAATTAAAAGAGACGATAGACAAGAGGCCGTCAAATTCGATAAAATCACAGCACGCATTGTCAAGATGTGTTATGGGCTTGATCCGCTAGTTTCGCCAGAGGCCGTTGCTATGAAAGTCATTGAAGGGCTT
>JBIKZM010000111.1:0-5395 GCA_044354735.1 Crocinitomicaceae bacterium | reverse complement strand
TTCTTCTTGTACCAAAAATGAGGGCTTGACGTCTTCGAAAAACGTAGCAAAACTCTTGAAGTAATCCCAGCGGTTGAGCACAAAATAAGCACTCAAAGCGACCGGAACACTCCCTGGAATAACCAATTCATAATTGACCTTTCCCGAGCCATAAAATTTACCAAAATAAGAAGCGAGCTCTAAGCGCTGCCCAATAAAACCGGCCCTTCGATAAGCCAAGCTCAAATAACCGGTATTGATCGCTCTAGACGACATAATGCCGCCGAAATCTACGCGAAAATCATTGGCATTATTGACTTTAAGCCGCAAAACCAAATTGGAATCAGGGCGTTGGTCTAGAAGCGGAGCCACAAAACTGAAATAGGGAGCGGAAAGCGTCTTGAAATAGCGTTTTTCGAGCTCAGTTGGGTCTAAAACCAACTTACTGTACTTTGGTAAAATTGAATTCCTCACAAAAGGGAGGTCTTCTCTCTTGTCAGAACTGGAGTGCACTTCACTCACGCGCAGGGCAAGCAACTGTTTTTTGAAAAGTAGTCTTTTTTGAGCAAGCTCAGCGGAGTCGGAGCGGGTATCCACATATTTGAGAATGTTGTCCATTTGCCCAACTGCTGCTACATAACCATCTTGAATAGCTTGCTGTACATCTGCAAAATCAAAGGTCCCAACACGGGTGTTTGGCTCAATAATAAGACCCTCGGAGCAAGGCATCGCATAATTCGTTGGGGTGGTCATCATGCTGTTCAGCAGGCCAAAAAAATCGCGTTCTGAAACGGGAGCTAAATTCTTAGTCACATTGCTGCCAATAATGAAATCAGGGGAGAAGGCATTGTACAGTACATCGATTGGAAAGTTATTGTACAAGCCCCCATCAAAGTAAAGTACGCCATCTACCCGTATAGGATTGAGGTAGAGCGGGAAGGTCATGGAGGCCCTCACCACCTGATTGAGTTTCCCATTAGAAAAAGCCACACTTGTTTTGGTCTCTACAGCCGACGCAACACAGCGGTAGGGCACAAAAAGTTGATTGAAGTCATCGTGAACCGATGCACTCGTAAGCCCGAATATCTTGAGCATCTCGAAATCGAGGTAGGTAGGATCTACAAAAGCAAGCGGTAAAGATTTTTGGAGAATGCTGTCCTGGGAAACTGTAAAACTGAACATAGAAGCACTCGCGGCATCTTGGTAAAACAAGAACTGATGGCGCGCCTCTTCTTGCCCCTTGACCATCCGCTGAAACGATTCAGATAACACGTAGGCTTCAATTTCGGCAGGCGAAAAGCCACTGGCATACATGGCGCCAACCAACGCACCTGCAGAAGTGCCTACGATGTAGTCAATCGGGATTTGATATTCTTCAAGGGCTTTGAGTACACCCACATGCGCTACACCTGAGGCTCCGCCACCACTCAAGACCAAGCCAACCCGCTGACGTTGCTGCGCAAACAACTGCAAGGTAAAAAAAAGGAAGGGCAAGAGGTATTTGGTCTTAGACAAATTCGTTCTTTTGTACAAAGTTAACGAATCCCAAAATAATGCATCCACAACCCAGCCCAAAAAGCACCCTACTTACCATTACGCTTAAAAGTTTTTTTGGCTTCGAGGCCATTCTTGCCGACGAACTCAAGGAACTTGGGTATCCCGATGTAGAGCTGCTCAATAGAGCTGTTCAGATCAAAGGGACTTGGGCCGACGTCTACAAACTCAACCTCTATTGCCGTTGTGCCATCTCGGTTTTGGTAGAACTAGAGAAGTTTTACATCCAAAGTGAAGAAGACCTCTACAAACGCGCCCTCAGGATCAAATGGCATGAACTTTTTGATGTGACCAAAACATTCGCCATCAAAGGCGCCATCTTTTCGCCAATTTTTAACAACACCCATTATCCGTTTTTACTGCTCAAAGATGCCATTGTCGATGTTTTCAAAGACAAAACCAATGAGCGTCCTGATATCGATGTCAAAAAACCTAGTATTCTCATTGACCTCTATATCAAAGACAAAGAAGTCACCATCTCGGTAAATACGAGTGGTCTGCCCCTATTTCAACGCGGATACCGCACGGCTGTGGGCCCTGCACCACTCAATGAAGTTGTAGCGGCGTGTTTGATCAGAATGTCGGGCTGGGATCGCAAGCAAACATTTGTAGATCCATTCTGTGGTTCTGGCACCTTATTAGTAGAGGCCGCCCTTTTAGCTACTGGCATTCCAAGCAATGTGGAAAGACAGCACTACGCTTTTAAAAACCTGAAAAATTACGACGCCAACTGCTGGGAAGAAATTTACCAAAACGCACCCCGAATTGTCAGGGAATTGCCTTGCCAAATCATCGGCGGCGATATCTCTGACGAAATGGTATTGAAAGCGCGCAGAAACCTCCGCACCTTTTCTTTCGGACGTTTTGTAGAAGTGCACTCCGCACCTTTCGATAAGCTCAAACTAGAACCACCTGTATTTATCCTGACCAACCCGCCTTACGACGAAAGACTCTCCACCGATATCGAAGAACTCTACGGTTCTTTGGGCACTTGGCTCAAGCACCAAATGGCCGGCAGCAAGGCTTGCGTCATTAGCGGCAGCATCGAAGGGTTCCATGCCATCGGGCTGAAAGCTTCACAAAAACACCGTGTGTTCAACGGCGATATTGAATGTGAGTTCAGGAAATACGAATTATTTGAAGGTAAAAAGGCGCTCAATTGAGCGCCTTTTTTATTGCTTATGTGTAAAGCTAATGATCAACGTTGCTCAATTGGCACGTAGGTGCGATTGATTTGACCCGTATAAATCTGACGTGGTCGGCCGATAGGCTCTTTGTTTTCGGTCATTTCTTTCCATTGAGCAATCCAGCCTGGTAGGCGACCAAGAGCGAACATGACGGTAAACATTTCGGTTGGGATACCCAGTGCCTTGTAAATAATGCCAGAGTAGAAATCTACGTTTGGATATAAATTGCGCGACTTGAAGTATTCGTCTTCTAAAGCGACTTGCTCCAATTTTTTAGCGATCGCGAGGAGCGGGTCATTGACACCTAATTTTTCAAGGACGTCGTCGCAAGCTTTTTTGATGATGTTGGCGCGCGGATCAAAGTTTTTATAAACGCGGTGACCAAAGCCCATGAGGCGGAATGGATCTTCTTTGTCTTTTGCTTTAGCAACCCATTTGTCTACGTTTCCGCCATCGGCGTGAATGTGCTCTAGCATTTCGATGACTTCTTGATTAGCGCCACCGTGTAGCGGGCCCCAAAGTGCAGAAATACCTGCAGAAACAGAAGAATAAAGATTGGCTTGAGAAGAACCGACGATACGAACAGTAGAAGTTGAACAGTTTTGTTCGTGGTCTGCGTGTAAAATGAGGAGTTTATTGAGGGCAGCAACGACAACTGGATCTAAGTGGTAGTCTTGGGTTGGCATTGAGAACATCATGTACATGAAGTTTTTGCAGTATTCGTGTTCATTGCGCGGGTACATGAACGGATGACGGATCAGGTTTTTGTAAGACCAAGCTGCTAAAGTTGGCAATTTGGCCAACAAGCGGTGAATGGTGAGGTTTTTGGCCTCAGGGCTGCGGTTAGGGTCGAGAGATTCTGGATAAAAAGTAGCCAATGAAGCTACCATGGAAGAAAGCACACCCATTGGATGGGCCTTTGAGGGGTATGCTTCAAAGAACTGCTTCATGTCTTCGTGCACCAAAGTGTGGTTACGGATGCTGTCTTGGAAGGCATCGAATTCAGCCCTATTTGGCAAATTGCCATAAATAAGCAAATACGCTACTTCCACAAATGAAGCCTTTTCTGCGAGTTGTTCTATTGAATAACCTCTGTAGTGAAGAATTCCTTCTTCACCATCTAAAAAAGTGATGGCACTTCTGGTGGCACCAGTGTTTTTGTAACCGGTATCTATGGTGATATATCCGGTTAAATCGCGCAATTTGGAGATGTCAATTGCTTTTTCGTTTTCTGTACCAACAACAACGGGAAGCTCATATACTTTGCCGTCGAGTTCGATTTTGGCTGTTTCACTCATGTGGTGGAAATATGTCGTTTGATAAATGTGTGCCTAAATTACAAAAGAATGTGCAAATGATGGACATCAAAATGCATAAAAACTATTAATGAGGTGAAAATTTAGAGTTCTTCGATGATATAGTTGTGTATCATATTGAATAAGTGATTTCGGGTGTTTCCGCCGTAGATCCCGTGATTTTTATTTGGATAAATAAAAAGGTCAAATTGTTTGTTGGCTTTTACCAGCGCACCGATCATTTCCATGCTATTTTGATAGTGCACGTTGTCGTCAGCGGCGCCATGTATCAAAAAGTACTTGCCTTGTAAATCTTTGGCAAAATTGATTGGGGAGTTGTCGTCGTAACCTTTCGGATTTTCTTGTGGCGTGCGCATGAAGCGTTCGGTATAGATATTGTCATAAAAGCGCCAATTGGTAACGGGTGCAACAGCAATACCCACTTTAAATAAGCCTTGGCCTTTGGTCATCGCTAAAGACGACATAAAACCTCCGTAACTCCAGCCCATGATGCCCAAGCGCGACGCATCTACATCGGGGCGCTGAGCAAAAACTTTGGTGGCGGCCAGCACATCTTGGATTTCTAGCTTGCCGAGTTGCAAATATGTTGACTTTTTGAAAGCTGCACCTCTATATTGTGTGCCGCGCGGATCAATGCTCAATACCATGTAGCCCTCTTGCGCCAAAAGCTGGTGAAAGAAATAATCGTTGCCGTCCCAGCTGTCTAAGACTTCGTTGTGGCCAGGCCCGCCGTAAACATTGACAAACACGGGGTACTTTTTCGACGGATTGTAATTGACTGGCAAGATCAAAGATGCGTTCAAGTCGATTTCGGACGTTGTAATGCTTAAAAATGTTTTTCTGCTCAGTAGTTCATTTTTCATTTTGTCCATCAATGCCGCGTTATCTTCTAAGGTGCGAACGAGCTCCCCATTGGCTTTTCGCAGGGAGATTACAGGCGGTGTGTTGGCATTGGAATAACTGTGGATAAAGTATTTCATTCCTTTCAAAAAGGTCGCGTTGTGATACCCGTAAGCATTTGAAATCATTTTTTGCTCCGTTCCATCGAGTTGGATAGAATAGATAGACTTATAAATAGCGCCTGGCGCAGCACTCGCATAATAAAGTAAGCTTTGTGCTTCGTCGATGCCTAAATATTCAATGACATCCCACTCTCCTTTAGTGATGGCTGTTGAAGTTCCGTCAAATCCGACGAGATAAAAATGATTGAAGCCACTGTGCTCGCTGGTTCTCAGAATAGATTTGCCGTCTTGAAGGAGCAATAAGTTATTGTCTATGTCTATATAACTTTCAGACGTTTCGGTAAAGAATTTCTTGGTAGATATCGTTTTTGGCGTGGCGTCAATCAGCCAATAATGG
>JBIKZM010000110.1:0-5408 GCA_044354735.1 Crocinitomicaceae bacterium | reverse complement strand
GATGGCGTTCGCAGTGCCGCCAAATAAATTGAACATGTTGTCAATGATGAGTTCATTGGCAGCAGCACCCGCTGTAATGGTTGGGTCTGGTGTCAAAGGGAAGGCATTGCCACAATCGCTGTCAACAGCCCATGATACCAACCAGTTGTCTTGGCCGATATTGACATTGACTGTGCGGGTTGCTGTAACGGTTCCGTTTTCGTTGGTTGCGGTGTAGGTAACTAAATAGGTTCCTTTTGTAGATTCATCTACTTGGCTATTGGTACTTACCGTAACGGCAGAACCATCTTGATTGGTAGCAGTTGCGCCGGCGTCTGTGTAGCTGTCTCCGACATTGATATTTGCTGGATTCACTCCATTAACGGTAATTGTGGGTGTGAATTTACACGTTCCGTCGTCTTTTTTGGCTTCTGAATTGTAGTTAACAGCATCTTGGTTCATGCAGCCTTTTTTCTTACAGCTTACTGTTGTACCGATAAGGAGTGCCGATAAGGCGAGTAGTGAAAGTTGAGTTTTCATAGGTTTAATTGATTAATGAGTTTCGAAATTATAAAATTGCTGAACAATAGACAAATAAAACGGACTTCATTTGTTTTTATTGCAAAAAAAAAACGGCGCTCCTAAGAACGCCGCTTCCAACCAAACGATAGGTCTAGTCTTGCAACACTTCAGTTCGACCATTCGGTGTTGCGAGCGCATTTTTAATTTTTGCTTCTAGTTCTTCCATGAGTTCTGGGTTGTCTAGAATGAGTGATTTAATCGCATCGCGTCCTTGCCCGAGTTTTGTTTCTCCGTAAGAAAACCAAGAACCGCTTTTCTTGAGGATGTTGAGGTCTACACCGAGGTCGATGATCTCACCTACTTTGGATATGCCTTCGCCGTACATGATGTCGAACTCAGCTTTTCTAAATGGCGGCGCAACTTTGTTTTTAACAACTTTGACTTTGACGCGGTTGCCAATGACGTCTTCGCCGTCTTTGAGCTGCGCAGCTCTGCGGATATCGAGGCGGATAGAAGCATAAAATTTAAGTGCGTTTCCGCCAGTTGTAGTTTCTGGATTACCGAACATGACGCCGATTTTGTCGCGCAATTGGTTGATGAAAATACAGCAACAGCCAGCTTTGTTGATAGAACCCGTAAGCTTGCGGAGTGCTTTGGACATCAGGCGGGCTTGCAGACCCATTTGGGAATCGCCCATTTCGCCTTCAATCTCTGCTTTTGGAGTGAGAGCAGCAACGGAGTCAATGACAATGAGGTCGATGGCACCTGAACGGATGAGGTTGTCGGTGATTTCGAGTGCTTGTTCGCCGTTGTCTGGCTGAGAGATCAAGAGGTTGGCGATATCTACACCAAGTTTCTGAGCATAGAATTGGTCAAAGGCGTGTTCGGCATCTATGAATGCGGCAATACCGCCTTGTTTTTGTACTTCGGCAATGGCGTGGATGGCAAGGGTAGTTTTGCCCGAAGATTCTGGGCCGTAGATTTCTACTACGCGTCCTTTCGGATAACCGTTGATGCCAAGGGCAAGGTCTAGTGTGAGTGATCCGGTAGGGATGACTTCTACTTTTTCAACAGGTGCATCGCCGAGTTTCATGACTGCGCCTTTGCCAAATGCTTTGTCAAGCTTTTCCATGGTCAGTTGGAGTGCTTTGAGTTTTTCGAGGTTTTGTTCTTTAGACATATCGTTTGTTGTTTTGAGCCAGGCTCGGTGAATAATTTCTACAAAGTTGCAAGGTGAATAACGTAAACAATTTACGTTCTACTGAAAACAGGCCAAAACTTCGTTGGCGTGGTCTTTTGTGTTGGGTTTTTCCAGCACCTTGATCAAGGTGTTGGTTTGATCAAAGATGAAAGTCATGCGGTGGATGCCGTCGTATATACGGCCCATGAATTTTTTAGTACCCCAAACCCCAAACTGTTGGATGATGGATTTGTCTGGGTCGGAGATGAGTGGAAAATTTAGTTGGTACTTGTTTACAAATTTCATGTGGGCAGCTACGCTATCTGCACTAATGCCAATGACATGTACTTGGGCGGCAAGAAGTGCTTCTTGGCCGTCGCGGATGCTACAAGCCTGTGCAGTACAGCCAGGGGTGTCGTCCTTGGGGTAAAAGTAGATGACTAAATTTTTGCCGGCGTAAGATGCGCTGTCGATGGCTGCGCCGTTTTGGTCAGTGCCAATAAAAGCTGGAAGCTTGCTTCCGAGGGGGAGTGTTGTCATAATGCTTAAATAATAATCGGTGTAACGATGAAAAACTAATCAAAAGTAAAAACTATTCACCAATAACAAAACATCATTTGCAAAAAAGTTTTACGCTTGTCCGTATTTTAACAGACGAAAAAGAAATACGCACCAAGAAATGATGCTAATTGCGCCGCCAATTGGCGTCACGGGGCCTAAGAAACGAAAAGCATTAGCACCAAGAAAGTGTGGCCCGAGCACCAAGCCGTAGATGGAAAAACTAAATAAAAGCATGCCAATGAGCATGGCCCAAAGTATTCCTTTGATTTGAAAAGCAAAGCGATGAGTGTTCAAGGAAAGGACCAACACGCCCATGGCTAAGAAGCCTTGGTAGCGCACGCCCACATCAAAGGTGTCCAATTGTGTTGGCTCAAGTATAGTTTTTAGCGCATGTGCACCAAAGGCACCAAAAACGATAGATAACATGATCATGAGGCCCGCTAAAAATGTAGTTTGTTTTTCCATACTGCGAAATTGTAAAAAAAAGGCAAACGAGATGTATCTTTGTGCACATGCGTTGGCTAGGTATCTTCTTTTTGTTTGTTTTTATACTCTCTTGTGAGCAAGACAAGCCGCGTTCCTACGACTACATCCAATACCGCGCTTTGGACCTTGGTGCTTACGATTTGTCCGCACGCATCATGTTGCCAAATGCCAGCGCTGGAATTGGCACCTCGATGAAACCAAACGTAGCATATGAAATTGGCGGTTTCAAATGGAAACTAAGAGTTGGACGCAATTTTACCTTACTGATCGAAGACTACGGTGATTATGCTTACCGTTTTGCAGAATTCAAGCGCAAATTACTCAAGCCGAACCAATTCTTTGAGATTGAAATTGTCAGGCAAACTAATGATATACTTATTTACCGAAGAAAAGTAAAGGGCGAGTTTGTGGCACAAAACAATGCGCGGTTCTATATTTATAGCGTCAAGCGCATCCGAGAAAATTATTACGAAATCATGAACCGTGAACAAGGTGACACCAAAAGGGTTGTAGATTTCATGTATCACTCCATTCAATCATTAAAAGCAAAAAATGAGCATTAACAGAGAAGATGTACTGGCCGTTCTAGGCAAAATTACCGAGCCCGACCTCAAAAATGACTTAGTGAGCCTCAATTTAATTGAAGAGCTACAAATCAATGATGCCACAATCCAAATAGCCGTAAAAATTTCAAACCCTGCCCTCCATGCGCGCAAACGCATGCAAGAAGCCATTGAGTTCAATTTAAAGCGCGTTTTTGGCCAAGAAATTCAAGTACAGTGTCAGATTCAAGGCCTCGATGCCGAGAGCCGTACGGCGCGCAGAAAAATATTACCCGATGTCAAGCATATTATTGCTGTTGCTTCGGGTAAAGGCGGCGTAGGTAAGTCTACCATTACAGCTAATTTAGCCGGTGGCTTGGCTAAAAAAGGATATCGCGTTGGTATTGTTGACGCCGATATTCACGGTCCTTCAATGCCCACTATGTTCGATTTAGTTGGAGAGCGCCCGCAAATGACAGACGTCAATGGGCAAGCGCTTATTGCGCCAATTGAATCAAATGGCATCAAAATCTTATCGATTGGGTTTTTCACGAGTCAAGACGACGCCGTAGTTTGGAGAGGCCCCATGGCTTCCAAAGCCCTCACCCAACTTTTTACAGATGCGCATTGGGGTGAACTCGATTTCTTACTTGTTGACCTCCCTCCTGGCACCAGCGATATTCACTTGTCTTTGCTGCAAACCGTCCCCTTAGACGGAGTAGTTATTGTCAGCACGCCACAAGAAGTCGCTTTGGCCGATGCGCGCCGCGGAATTCAAATGTTCAGACTCGATGCCTTTAAAGTACCGATTGTCGGGATTGTTGAAAACATGGCCTACTTTACACCTGCTGAATTACCCGACAATAAATATTATATTTTTGGCCGCGATGGCGCGAAAAATTTGGCGCAGGGCATGCAAGTGCCGTTTTTGGGCAGTATTCCACTGGTTCAGGGCGTGTGTGAGGCTGGGGATGCCGGCAGACCCGCTGTTTTTCAGCAAAATACGCCAACTACCAGTGCTTTTGAAGAATTAGTTCATAACTTTGAAACCGAATTGAACGCTATTTTAGCAACGCGCAAACCCCAAGCATGATATACAATAAAGAAGAAGTCCGCAGCAAAGTTTTAGTGGCCCTTGATCAACTTAGGCCTTTTTTGCATGCCGACGGCGGCGACATGGAGCTCATCGATATTACCGATGATGCCATTGTACAGGTCCGTCTTTTGGGCTCTTGCAGCGATTGCTCGATGTCTCAAATGACCATCAGAGGCGGACTCGAAGAAGCGCTTAAAATGGCAGCTCCCGAGCTTAAAGGTGTTGTAGCGGTATAGTGCATGAAAATCCGATTTTTTGTTGTGGGCAAAACAGCTTTCGATGACCTCAAAATCGGCGAACAGCGCTACCAACAACGCCTGGGTCATTACTGTTCTTTTGAACGGATAGAAATTCCTGACATCAAGAACCCGAAGGCGCTTAGCCAGACCCAAATCAAGGAAAAAGAAGGCGATCACATTTTAGCCAAAATAAACCCCACAGATTTTTTAGTCTTGCTTGATGAAAACGGAAAGCAATTCACTTCAGTAGATTTTGCAACTTGGTTGGCTCAAAAGCAACTGCAGCATACCGGCTCATTTGTCTTTGTGGTTGGTGGCGCTTATGGTTTTAGCCCAGCTGTATATGAGCGCGCGCAATTCAAGCAATCGTTATCTAACATGACTTTCTCGCATCAGATGGTCCGCATGATTTTTCTCGAACAATTGTACCGCGCTTTTAGCATCCTTAAAGGAGAGCCCTACCACCATGCTTGAGCACCTCGTTTTACATGAATTGATTTTCAAGAAGCCTGCTGGCACCAGCCGAGGCGTACTTCATACCAAACCTTCTTGGATTTTTAGTTATGTATTGCCAAATGGAGCGCTTGTTCAGACAGAGTTTCCGATTATTCCTGGCTTGTCGCCAGAATACATAGATCACCAACAATATGAATCCAAACTTCTTGTATTTTTAGAAGAGGTTCGTCCTTTTCTTTTGGCTTGGTCCGAAACGGATTTTTTTACGAATGTTTCGTTTGGTGAATCGATGGTGAAATGGAACGCGTTTCCCTCTTTTATCTTTGGCTTAGAAGTGTTGTTGCTTG
>JBIKZM010000109.1:0-5474 GCA_044354735.1 Crocinitomicaceae bacterium | reverse complement strand
TGGTTATTATATAGAGGTGCGCAACACGCACAAAGACAAAGTTCCAGAAAGCTGGATACGCAAACAAACGTTAGTGTCTGCCGAGCGCTACATCACAGAAGAACTCAAAGAATACGAGCAAAAAATACTCGGCGCAGAGGAGAAAATACTCAAAATAGAACAGCAAATCTATCAAGAACTCATTTTTGCCATGGCCGACTTCATTGGCCCCATTCAAAAAAACGCTCAATTACTTGCACAGCTCGACTGCCTTTTCTCCTTTGCCAAAGTCGCTAGCGCTCAAAATTATTGTTTGCCCACACTCACCGATGGCTTTGAATTAGACATCAAAGCAGGGAGGCATCCGGTCATAGAACAGCGCCTGCCAATTGGCAACAGCTACATTGCCAATGACATTTTCCTAGACAACAGCACCCAGCAAATCATCATGATCACCGGGCCCAACATGAGTGGTAAAAGTGCAATCCTGCGCCAAACAGCACTAATTGTGCTTATGGCACAAATTGGTTGTTTTGTGCCTGCTGACTCCGCACAAATTGGCGTTGTAGACAAAATCTTTACCCGCGTTGGTGCCTCAGACAATATTTCTTCTGGGGAGTCCACTTTTATGGTGGAAATGAATGAAACCGCTAGTATCCTCAATAATATTTCGGAACGCAGCCTCATTTTACTCGACGAAATTGGCCGAGGCACCAGCACTTATGACGGCATCTCCATTGCTTGGGCCATTGCAGAATTCTTACACGAAAACCCCAAGGCCAAAGCCAAGACCCTTTTTGCTACGCACTACCACGAACTCAACGAGATGGCCAATCGTTTTGAACGCATTCATAACTTCAATGTGAGTGTCAAAGAATTAGGAACTCAAGTGCTTTTTCTGCGCAAATTAGTTGCCGGCGGCTCCGCACACTCCTTTGGAATTCACGTAGCCAAACTTGCAGGCATGCCCGCACAGGTAGTCAAGCGCGCCGAAAACGTGCTCAAGGACCTCGAAGCCAGCCATGCGAGTGTAGGTAGCGGATCCAAAGTAAAGTCCAGCAAGCCGGCCGTACAAGCTATTGCACAAGACGTCCAACTCAGCTTCTTTGCACTCAACGACCCCGTTTTGCAGCAAATTCACGACGAACTCATCTCAACGGACATCAATTCACTTACGCCCGTAGAAGCACTGCTCAAACTAAACGACATCAAAAAACTCACAGGTGCGTAACTTTTTATCCCTTTTACTGATTTTACTATTCACGGGGTGTGCGCTCGAAGAAGCACAACCCCAAAAGGATAGTCAATTGACTATTGCACAAAACTTCATGAGTGCGGCGCAAAAGAAAATTTTAACAAAAATTGCCAAACGCAGGGCCATAGATCTCACCATCCTCGATCTGTACTCCGACAACATGCGCAAAGCCATCAAAAAGCAGCCATGGGAGCCCGGCTTTGACCTCATTGTGCTCGATGGAATTGCAGCCCAAAAGAACTTGGACGGCCTGTCTTTTCAATACCACCAACCAGCTTTTGCTGCCATCCCGATTGGCGTATCTTATGTGCTAGATTCTGTAGTCAAAGTGCAACACTTCAAAGACCTATCTTCTCAATATCTCTGGGCGGCGGCTGATACCAAATCAGAAGCTGTTCTCAAAGCTCATTTAGCATATGCCTACAGACAGCGCAAAACCAATAAGCCGCTCAACAAAGTCTACAAAGACCTCATGCGCGGCTTCAAAGACCACAAACTTGCATTTGATACCTATCAGCTGCAAAATACGCTCTTGCTTTGTCGTTATGATACCCATTTGCACGTGCTGAAAAAAGCCGTTAAAAAAAGGCTATTTACCTATGCGCTTGGAAAGAAAAATCGCTTTTTCGCAGATTACATGAGCTTGTCAATTATTGAACAAACGCCTAATTACCGCGCAGCACAAAGATTTGTTGCTTATCTGAATTATCTGCGTGACCACAATGCTGCATTCCGAAATGCTTTCGGGATGAGCGCAAAACGCAAAGCCGCTCCACAGCCCAAGCCAAAGGTGCTCATCGAATTCCTCGAGAAATGACACCTAAATGACACTGCATCTTGCAGACTTCACTAATTTTGTAAAAAACCATTGATATGTATCCAGCAGAACTTGTTCAACCCATGAAAGAAGACCTTACAAAAGTAGGGTTTGAAGAATTACTCGATGCTGCAGCTGTAGATGCTGCCGTCGCTCACAACACCGACACCCTTTTGGTTGTGGTCAACTCTGTTTGTGGCTGTGCTGCAGGCAATATGCGCCCGGGAGTAAAACTCTCTATTCAACACGACAAAATGCCAGCCAAATTAACGACTGTTTTTGCAGGTGTAGATCAAGACGCTGTTGCGCAAGCAAGAAAATACTTCTTGCCTTATCCGCCATCGTCACCATCTATTGCCTTGTTCAAAGATGGCAAGTTGGTACACTTTCTTGAAAGACACCACATCGAAGGCGGAAGCGCCCAAATGATTGCCGCCAATCTACAGGCAGCCTACGACGAATTCTGTTAGTCTACCCGAAAAAGCGCTGCTGCAATACCATCTGCATGCAGTTTGCCTTGTTCAGTGAGTACGATATAATCATTAGAAACAGTCAACCAATTCAAGCGTGCAAATTCAGCAATTTGCGCGCTTTCTTTTTGGGTCCAGGCGGCTTCTAAGGAGTGTAAGTCTAAGCCCCAAATAGTGCGTAAACCCAATAAGATTTGTTCATTCCGGCGCTCATTAGGGCTCAATTGCTCAGTCTCAAACCATTTGTCATTTTTACCGACCTGATTCATATATTGTGTATTGTTGCGCACATTCCAACGCCGAGAACTGCCATCAAATGAATGTGCTGAAGGCCCTACTCCGATATATGGTTGAAACTTCCAATAAGCACTATTGTGCTTGGATTGAAAACCAGTTAAGCCAAAATTGGAAATCTCATATTGCTCAAACCCTGCTTCCCGTGCTTTTTGTACCAACCACAAAAACTGTTCACTCTGCAACACATCATCGGCAGGTTGTAACTTCTTTTGACGCACTAAATGATTGAGCGCAGTTTTGGGTTCAATAGTTAGGCAATAAGCGGAAAGATGCTGGACGCCGAGTTTAAATACTTCAGCTAAACTTGCATCCCAAGCCGCTAGAGATTGCCCTGGAAGTCCGTAGATGAGGTCCACACTGATGTTCTCAAAGCCACAACGCTGTGCCAAGCGAATACCCGCTAAACCGTCATTGACATGATGCGCCCTATTCATCCAAAGTAAATCTTCGTCAGAAAAGGTCTGTATGCCAATGCTCAGTCTATTGATGCCTATTTCTTTCCAGAACAATAAATTGGCTTCATTGATATCCTCCGGATTTACCTCAAATGAGATTTCGCAGTCTGGAGCTAATTGATAATGCGTATGTATGGCCTTGAAAATCAATTCTAGCTCTAAAAAACTCAAGATACTTGGTGTGCCGCCGCCAAAATAAATAGTCTGAATTGGCACGTTGAGCTCGTGAGCGCGCAAAGCCAATTCATTGGCGATGGCCTCCACTAGACGCGTGCGGTAATTTTCAAATGTTGTAGAAAAATGAAAATCGCAATAAGTGCAGCGCTTGCGACAAAACGGGATGTGCAAGTAAAGCCCACTCATCAGTTCAAATAGCTTATTGCTTCACGAATTTCTTCTTGACTACCTGCCCATTGGCATTGGTGAGCTGCAGCAAATAAGTGCCTGCACAAATGTCCTGAATATCGAGCTGTGAAGCGCTAGCCTCTTGCTGAAGAGAAAGCAATTGTTTGCCATAAACATCGAATAACTGAATGTGCATTTGCGCATTATTATACCAATTGATATAAAGTTCGGTAGTCGCTGGATTTGGTGCGATGGTCAGATTAAACAAGGCCTCATCTATGCTTACGTCGTCGATGTGACGCACTACAACCGCCGCGCTATCGCCAAAATCGGCAGCTGGCAACGTATAAATAGTTACTGCGTTGTTGTCCGCTAAAGTGAAGGTGCCGTCGGTGCCGCCCCATTGAGATGCACCCAATCCATCCCCATAAAAATCATAAATCACAAATGAATAGCATTCAAATGCAGTGAGTGGAATATCGTAATTATAGGTGGTATTGTTCTGTAGTGGAGTAGTTGGGTCTACAGGAGCGGGGAAACCTGCGGTACCAAAATTGCCGGCAACATTTTCATTGCCTTCTGACCAAATAATTGCACCGGCAGCATTGCGAAGCTCAAAGTATGTTTCATCGGCGTAGTTGTCTGTGGTAAGCGTCAATTTCAAGAAATCAATTGTTTCTGGAACAGCAGTAACTACAATATTGGCAACAGATTGGTTATTTGTGGCATTTTCATCTAGCGCCTGATTGGGATTACTCACCGTAGCAGAAAAGGTATGGTTACCGGCTGTAAATTGCACGACCGGTAAAGATATCGTTTGTGTTTGCCATTGGTTGAGCGAGCCCGTCCAGTTGTATTGTTGTACGGTGCCGTTGTCTAATTGGTAATTAATTTGTGCACTCGTCAGCACAGTAGAGCCCACATTCATAAGCGCTACTGTTGGCAAGTAATTGGCGCCACATAGGGCCTGAGCATTGAGTTGCGCTGCGGAAAGCGCTGCGTCTAAGGCGACAACCGTTGTGTTGTTAGGGTCAAAGCCGTCAATAAATGCTGCGCCTGAATTTGAAGGATCTAGCCAAAACTTGAGTTGGTTGGTGCTATTACTTCCTGCGGGCACCCATGAATTAGACACTCTGCCGTAATAATCTGGGGCAGTCAAATTTTGACAAGAGGCCCCGCCGCCCCACAACTGACCAATGATGCGGTGGTTTTGATCAAACAATGGCGAGCCCGAAGAACCGCCTTCTGTTGTGGTGTTGCGGTCCCATTCTACAGTCCAAGTTGAATTGGCTTCAGAGGAGCCCATTCCTTGAGAGATGGAAGCTGCGGCATCGTCGAAAGCAATTTTCTTGATGTCGCCAGAAGGATGATGGATACTCACAGTGGCTGTAGGAATAGTCCCCGAGTTGTCCCAGCCAGAAAAATAAGGATTGTAGTCTAACGGAACCGTACCATTGACCAAGCCCCCAGTAATTTCTACTAAACAAAAGTCAGAAGGCGTACGACGAGAACGCAAAACAGCGCCGCTCAATGATTGAAAAGTAGGTGAAGTACTTGGGTTAGGGCAGTCAATAGCCTGCCAATTGAATCGGAATACCCATGTAGCCGGATTGCTGTAGCAATGGTTGGCGGTGAGCACATAAGGTTTGCCATCGTTTTGCGTATTATTGATGAGTGCGCCCGAACAAAAGCCGCTGCTACCCGAAACGAGCATAACAGCGCTGTTGCGTTGAGGTGTCCAAGGCAAACCATCTGGGCAATTGACGTTCATGTTGCAAGAGCCAGAGCTGCCGAATGCTTTTTCAATGAACTCATTCGCTGTGCGGTAACCATGGGTAACTGTTGCCAACTGCACA
>JBIKZM010000108.1:0-5488 GCA_044354735.1 Crocinitomicaceae bacterium | reverse complement strand
TTTCTTTGACCCCTTTAGCTACCAAGCTTTTCGCTTGCAAAACCAAATCTTCTATCGGTGTAGATAAGTGCTTGCCGCGCATGAGTGGAATGGCGCAAAAAGAACAAGGGCGGTCACAGCCCTCGGCAATTTTGAAATACGCATAATGTGTGGGCGTCGTGAGGATGCGCTCCCCGACGAGCTCGTGTTTGTAGTCGGCTTTTAAGGTTTTGAGCAAACGCGGTAGTTCGCGCGTACCAAAATAAGCATCTACCTCAGGGATTTCGAGCTCGAGCTCAGCGCGGTAGCGCTCAGACAAGCAGCCTGTGACGTATACTTTTTCAACCAAACCTTCTTGCTTGGCTTCTGCATAGCGCAAAATGGTATCGATAGACTCTTGCTTGGCGTTGTCAATGAAGCCACAGGTATTGATGATCACAATTTCGGAGTCGTCTTGTTGGGCTTCGTGCTCTACCTCAAACTGATTGGCTTTGAGTTGGGCCATCAATACTTCAGAATCAAAGGTATTTTTAGAACAGCCAAGCGTCACCACATTGACTTTATTCTTTTTAAGGGTTTTCGTCTTCATTCGGTTACAAAAATAGGACTCTTTGCGCAAATGGTATTACTTTTGAGCCTGCATTAGCACCATAGTTATGAAATATATCCTGTTTACTTCGAGCCTTTTGATATTATGGAGCTGCAGTCTTTCTCAAAAAAGCGTTCAAACATTGAAATACCCCAGCGTCCAAACCTCAAAATACCCCTTCACAAATAGCGTAGCGCTCCTAGACGATGAACGCATGTCAAACCCCAACGCAACCTTGACTATTGATTCCATCCGCTTGGAAGAAAACTTTTTATGGATCCAATACCGTGACTTTACGGCCAGCGGACGCCTAGAAATGGTGGGCCGCAGCGCCATCGCGAAGTCCTTTCCTCCTCTTCGGGCCTGTAAAATCATCACTGCACCAAGCGGCGAAAACAGCGCCCCGAGCGGCTGGCTCAAAATCGATATAAGTGCCCTCAGCAATAAAAAAGTAAAAGACAATCCGATTTATCTTCAGCTCGAAGGTTGGTCAGAAAAAATCCTTTATCTGTACCCCTACGAGGAATAATTGAAGAAAAAATATGGAAGAAGAACGCATTGATAAAATCATTCTCGAACGCGGCTTGGTCAGCACCAGAGTGCGCGCCGAGGAAATCATCAAAAAGTATGGTGTAAAAGTCAATGGAAAGCTCTATTCCAAGCCAGGCAAAAAAGTACCTACAGATGCTGTCATTGAACTTTTGGCCGAAGAAATCCCTTGGGTTTCAAGGACAGCATTTAAGTTGATTGCCGCACTAGACTTCTGGAAAATCGAGGTCAAGGACCAAACTTTCATTGATTTAGGATCCAGCACAGGCGGCTTTACTGAAGTGCTGCTCGACCGCGGTTTGGCTCAATCTTATTGTGTAAATGTGGGTCAAAAACAGTTGCACGCAAAAATAAAAGAAGACAGTCGCGTCATCAATTTGGAAAAAACCCATGCCCGAGACCTCACCTCAAAATTAATCCCAGAACAAGTTGATGGTTTGGTCGTCGATGTCTCCTTTATTTCTCTCGAAAAGGTATTGCCCTTTACGATTCCCTTTCTCAAAGTAAAAGCTACGGTACTGATCTGCATCAAACCGCAATTTGAACTTGGCCCGGGCTGCCTAAACAAAGCAGGTGTTGTCAAGGATACCAGTCAGTACCCCGCACTCTTAGAAAACATCAAACAGATGGCCCTGCGCAATCAATTGCGGTGGATAGGCTACATAGACTCCCCTATGCTCGGCGGCGATGGCAACGCAGAATTTTTGGGCTACTTTGAAAAGATTTAAGTTATTTTTGCAGCATCATGATGACGATTGAAGAATTAGAGCGGGCTTTTTTAGATTTAGAGTTTCAGGCCAACCGCATTGCCAAACTCAAGGAAGTCGACGCCGATCACCTGCATAAATTCAATGAGCGCTCTGAGCAAGTGCGCAAGCAGTTGTTGCAGATGGGCCTGCGCCCAGATCTTCATCAAAGCCTTGAAGCAAGAACACCCATAGACGAAAATTATCTCCCTGCTTACAATTGGGGTAAAAAAATCTTAAATGTGCTGCTACTTGGTCAGCACAAAAAACGCTTTCTACCCAAAAAACAAGAAGCGTATTTCCGCAAAGAAGTTGCCGAGAGCAACCGTCTATATAGCTACGTCAAAGACCATTTGACTGTAGATTGATTGCCCTTTCTATCCCGTTAATCCAGCACTTGAAGTTGTTTAAACATCTTTGCGCGATTGGTTTGAATGGCTAACCAATAAAATCCATTTTCTAAAGAATCGAGTTGCACTTGAAATGTGTGATCGTTCAGGGAAGTGAAATGTAACTCAGTGGACTTACCTAGCACATCAATGATGGCCAAATTTTCTATTTGAAGTCCTTCGGAAAGTGCAATTTTAAACTGACCATTCGTAGGATTCGGAAAGATATTGATATCTATTTCAGTGAACTCTTCCAAACCGATTCCGGGTTCTGTAAAGGCGCAAGCACATTTGTTCTTCACCTCGTTTGTTTGCACAACAGCGGGCGCCTCGTAAATGGCTTTTACCCAGCAGTGCTGGCCTGCTTGGCTCGCTGTTGCATTGCGCAAGCGCAGGGTGAACCAACCGCTATAAGTGGGTGTAAACGTAAAAACTCCGTTGCCCGTTTGAGTTAAAGAATCAAGTGGGTTACAATTTTTATCCAAAACCCCAAGCGTGAGTGCTAAATTCGGCGCACTCGGATACCACTCAATTTGAACTTCCTGACCCGCTTTGGCATAAATGCGCCCCACGACGCGGCATTCTAGGCTGTTGTTGGGTAATTTACCACCTTGCTGCAAAGAATTGGCGTGGCGATCTCCGAGGTCATCGTTCATTTCCCATTCTTGGACGCTATTTTTAGCCGGGCGAAGGTAATTGGTGTCAATTCCTGCAGGCGCCCAAACACAGTAACCTCTGCGGCCTAAAGTGGCACTGCCATCGCAAGGCGGTATGGAAATATTGACTTTACCGCCGCCGTAAACGGTTGCTGTTGCGTTGCCGTTTGCCCCAGAGTAGTCGACAAGTATAGTGCCGTCGGGCCAATTGGTTTGCACACCTGTTAAGTTTTGACCTTGGGACCAACTATCGGTAATGCCAATGAGCGCTTTTGCACCGCGCTCAATAACGAGCGCATCCGGCGCTTGCCAACGCACAAAATAGGCGCCGTCTTTGAAATGCAAGTTTTGATGGCACCACAACAAATTCTCGATATCGCTATCCACAGGTAAAGCGCTAGCATCAGTAGGCGTGTGCCCAAAGCGATTGCCGTTGTATCCAATCTCAAAGAGGTCTTCAAAAAAGATTTGCGGCGCACCGTCTACAGCCAAAGTAATGGCGTGTGCAGCAGAATTTCGGCCGTCGTTGGGTTCTATGTGTGGGCTGAGTTCTGAACCTGAGTTCCAACCGGTGTAGTTGCCCTGAGCAGAGAGCTGCGGCCTAAAAGTATCGTGGTTATTGACAAAAGGAACAGTGCGTTGGCGGTTTTGCTGTTGCTGAGAAGGAATTTGACTGAGGTCGTAGTTGCCATTGCCACTCGCCATTGCCGACAGCGCAAAACGCAAATTGAAATCAAAAGTACCTGCGCGGTTTTGCACGGCATCTGCCCAAGCATCGATCTGGGCAGTACTCCCTACCCATTCGCCAACAGCAAAGAGTTCGGTGCCGCCACTTGCCCACATTGCACCAAATTGCAGGTTCCAAAGCATATCTTCTGAAAGATACGCTGGGAAATGCTTCACAGCATCGAAGCGCAAGCCATCAAAACCGACCTGTTTCTTGTACCAAACAAGCCAATTTCTCATTCCGTTTCTCATATAATCAGCACTTTGAGAAGGATTATATAAAGCATTTGATGATGTTCCGAAAGCATTCGTTTCAAAGGATATATCGGGGCCCCAATAAGGCGAATTGATATCGTTGGTACAGCAAAGATTGTTGTTGTTTGGATAAAAATTGGACCAATTTTTAGGAAAACGGCCTTCTCGGGCCAAATAATTAGCCGCGCTTTCCGAGGAGGCTGGCGTCTTGAAACTGACGTATCTAAAGTTCTTGTAGCGGTTGTTTTGGCCGTCGTCCATAGCAGCTGGGTCTTGACCTCCCGAACCATTGGCGCTACCGGCGTTGCTGACATGATTGAGCACCACATCTTGGATCACATCTATGCCATTGGCGTGCAGTACCGCTACCATGCGCAGGAGTTCGTCTTTGTCGCCCATGCGGGTTTTGGTGCTGTTCTTTTGAAATTTATCGCCGAGATCGTACTGATCAAACGGAGAATAGCCCACGCTATTGGTACCTGCATTTTTGATAGTTGGCGGAATCCAGACGGCGTCCACACCCATGGCTGCTAGACGCGGCGCAAGTTCCGTGACGTAGTTAGCCCATCCGTTGGGGTAGTTGGTGTTCCAATAATCCCACCAATAGGCCTGCAAGACCACCTGTCGGTTTGTTGGATTGACCTGCGCGGAGACTTTTTGGATACCCAAAAGCACCAAAGTACCTAACAATAATTTCTTCATCACGAACTGAATTACTTCAGTGCTGCTTCATGCTGAGCTCCTGCCTCAATTTGAATGGTAGTGCCCGCTAAATCACATGATATCAGCGCCGAACCTAAATTAGTAATTGTTACTTTATCTTGTGTTATCGCTATGTCGAGCGGTTGATTTTGATAGCGAATTTGAAATGCATAACTTTTCCAAGGATGCGGAATCTGTGCATTGATAGACAAACCGTCTTCGTACACGCGCACGCCTGCCAAGCCTTCTACAATAGACATCCAGGTTCCGGCCATTGAGGTAATGTGCAAGCCTTCGTCTGCCTCGTGGTTGTAATCATCTAGGTCTAGACGACTCGTGCGCAAATACAACTCAAGTGCTTTGTCCAAACGCTTTATTTTTGCGGCGAGAATAACGTGTACACAAGGAGACAACGAAGATTCATGAACTGTTTTGGGCTCGTAGAAATCAAAGTTCTCGCGAATGATATCTTCATTAAAATGATCTTCGAATAAGTAAAGACCTTGCAATACATCGGCCTGCTTGATAAAAATGGAGCGCAAAATGCGGTCCCAAGACCAATGCTGATTGATCGGGCGCTCAGCAACAGGCAAATCTGCGGCACTGAGTTGCTCTTTGTCCATGAAGCCATCTTGCTGTAAGAATGTATTTGTTCCCTCTAGTTGCGGTAAGTAGACGTTGGCTACGATGTGTTGGAACTTTTCAATTTCTTTGTCAGTCAGTTTTTGAGGAAGGTCGGATTTGACTTTCGCATTGACTTCCAAGCAATATGAAATACACCAACGCGCAATGTAATTGGTGTACCAGTTGTTGTTGACGTTGTTTTCGTATTCATTAGGCCCAGTAACGCCGAGCATCACGTAGGCTCGCTTGGCCTCTGACCAATTGAAACGCTGC
>JBIKZM010000107.1:0-5503 GCA_044354735.1 Crocinitomicaceae bacterium | reverse complement strand
GGGGTCTGTGTAGTTGTAAATGGTATTGCCCCAGCGGTTGAGGATGGTACATTCAAATTCAGAAATACCACTGTATTGTACATAGAAACTGTTGTTTCCATTCTCTGAGGAGAGCACGATGATGTTTGGTGCAATCACGTCGCAAGGTTTGAAGCCAATTGTTGCGGTATCTGAGTAGGTATAACACGCATTGCTGATGGTATAGATATAATTACCAACCAAACTGATGATCCTTGGATCATCCGTATTGCCGTCTAACCAAGTACCAAGTGTCTGAGGGTTATAATTACTCTGAACTGTCCATTCCGTGAGGGTGCTGTCTTTCGGGACATTGAGTGTGTACGGATCAATAGAAAAGCTAGACCCTTGACAAATGTTGGTGTCTAATAATTGCACATACACATATGGCGGGAACTCAATGAATTCGGTGAGGGTAACGCCACAAGCGTTGTCTGTAAAGCTGATCGGGAATACACCAGCGTAGTTGCAAATGATGAGCGGGTTTTCTGAAGTGGGGTTGGAGAAAGTAATGGAGGTGTCTGGGCAAGACCAAACGCCGCCAAGTGCAGAAAGTGTTCCTTGGATTTGCGCTTGGTAGTTACAACCTAAGCTATCGAGATCGATGTAGGGCTGGGCATAAAGTTCTAAGGTTGTAGTTGCGGTATGGCTACAAACTTCATCTGTAAAAGTAAGTGTAAAAACCCCAGATTCACTTGCATTGAGTGTCGGATTCAAGGCATTGTTGTTCGGTGCAAAATTGAGGGTAGCTAATGGATTGTTACTGGTGTAACTCCATGTGCCACCATTTAAATCGGCAATAGTTCCTACGGCTTGATAACTCAATTGACACAAAGCAGTATCTGCAAATATTTGAGGATCAACAGGTAAGGTGATGTTTGTGCTGAGCGTTTGCTGACAAACGTTGTCTGTAAAAGAAACGGTATAGATGCCAGGTACACTAATCGAAATCAGTGGATCGAGAGCAACCGTACTACTGAATGATACATTCGCCGAAGAGGCAGTCCAAAGCCCACCAGGCGAAACCGTACCTTGAACCTGATAAGTGTTCTGGCAAACAATTGTATCATCAAAAATAGTAGAAGCGCTGGTGCCAAAAACCGTAAAAGTGGTGTCGGTACTGCACAAGCCTGCAGAATCTAGGAGGTTGATCGTGTAAGTACCTGCACCCAAAACATTTGTAAACTGTGCATTCAACGCTGGATTCGAAAGACCCCAACCCACCGTTGTGTAGGCAATTGAATTAGGAATTGTTAAACTCACGGAAGTATCAGGTGGGCAAAAAGCCAATGGCCCTTGTAAATTGATTGGCAGCGGGTTGACGACATCAAAAGTGTCAGAAATATGCTTGTAACAACCATTTTTACTGACGGTAACGCCATAGATTTGGTCCGTGGTAATGCCGCTTGTGGGCATCACGGTGAAGTCGTCCCAGAGGTAGCTGTCGTAAGGACCGTTAGAGACACTCAAATCAATAGCTCCACACGAATTAGCGATGACAAGCATTGCCGAATCTAAGTTGTTCACGATGGTATCAATCACAACCACAAAAGTGAGGGCAGTAACACCAGGGGTAGGCAGGTTGTCGTCGGTGGCGGTAACAGTGATGTTGTAGGTGCCCATTGTTGCAAGAGAACCAATTGCGCGCAACACAATATTGGCGGTGTTACCGGGGGTGTTTGATATTTGTTGTAAGGTAGTCAAGCCTCCATTAGAATAAGTAATGGTAGTGCTCTGATTGACCTCGGGTGAAAGGAAGTTGATGCTGAAATCGGCGGAGTCTCCGAGGGCGCAAATCTTGAAGGTGTCGCAAGAGGCAATACCTTCTGGGATTGGTGGAATATTGCCACCGTTAGAGGCGTCGAACGCAAAGCTTTTGTAGTCGAGCCAATCGATGCCGTCTGGATTGCCAAGTGCTCCATCGAAATCGTTGCCAGGGTGGTCAAAACGAGAGATGAGAAAGTACGCCAAGCCATCTCCTTTATTGGCGCCGCAGGTAGCTGGAACGCCTCCAAAACCGTTGACACCCTGCGAGGCATCGCCAGTGGTCCAGTCCATGTTTTGGTAGCAAAACGCAACGTTTCCGCCGTCGATAACGGGGTCAGAACCATTGGTAATGATGAGCTGAAAAGTATTGAGTTTGTCGCCATGAAAAGCATAATAACCTACATCAACCCAATTGACGTACACGGCTGTAGGGGTAATTTTATAAAGCACTTGGCCGTTTCCGTTTCGCGTATCGACATCGGCCCAAAAAGGCGCTACAATGGCGTTGCCTGTCGACGGAAAGGCTGTGGCAGAAAAGGTAGAAAGTGGACCCGCGAAGGTAATGTTCCCATTGTTATTGATGTAAATTGAATTATAAGCCTGTCCGTACAAATTAAAGTTGAATGGGATGGGTATAAGACCTGTTGAGCCGTCGTCGTTGGGCTGCATGGCTAGGGTATAAGAGGAGTCAGGCGCAATGTAGCAGTCGCAGGCATTCGCTTTGTTGTAGCTGGCAGGCTTGACCGTTGCAACGGGCAATTGGATTGCGGTATTGGCCTCTGTATTGACAGTGCCGAGTTGACCTGAATTTTTGAGTGTTTGATATAATGGTGAGTCGGTAATTACTTGCGCTTGAACATTCAATAAGAACAAAGCAGGAATGATGAGGAGTAGATATTTGAACATAGTAGAATGGCTTAGACCTAATTAATTAGGACGCTATTTTTTGGTTTGAGGTTGCACGAATTTAATGTATTTTTAGCAAAAATTTAGTTTATGAAGCTTTTGTTCACGCTCTCGCTCTTCACAGCGGCTATATCCTTTGCCCAAAAGAAAACCACAACTCCAATAGAAAAACCTCCTTATGACGCGGGGACTGTAGGGGCTTTGTCTTTTAGAATGGTGGGGCCGGCCCTGACTTCAGGTCGAGTAATTGATATGGCGGTGCACCCCACCAATAAAGATATGTGGTATGTAGCCGCCGCAGCAGGCGGGGTCTGGTTTACCCAAAACCACGGCATAACTTTCGAACCTATTTTTGATGGGTACGGATCTTATTCCATCGGTTGTGTAACCCTTGCGCCAAGCAATCCAAATACGGTTTGGGTGGGTTCTGGTGAGAACAACAACCAACGTTCGGTTTCTTATGGCGATGGCGTTTACAAATCTGTAGATGGCGGCAAGTCTTTTACCAATATGGGGCTCAAAAATTCAGAGCACATCGGTGAAATCATCGTGCATCCAACCAACGAAAACATCATTTGGGTTGCGGCCTATGGCCCACTTTGGAGCAGCGGCGGCGAGCGCGGCGTCTACAAAAGTACCGACGGCGGCCTCACCTGGACCCGCACGCTTTTCGTATCCGAACACACCGGAATTTCAGAAATTGCTATAGACCCTAACAATCCAGACATATTGTATGCTGCTGCGCACCAGCGCCGCCGCCACGAGTACACTTACATAGGTGGTGGTCCAGAATCAGGCCTGTATAAATCAACAGACGGCGGCAGCACTTGGAAAGAAATCAATGGGGGTTTGCCAAAAGGTGACATGGGCCGCGTGGGCTTGGCCGTTTCGCCTGCCGATGCGAACGTAGTGTATGCTATTGTCGAAGCGCGTTACAACAAAGGCGGCGTATTTCGCTCTAGCAATAAAGGCGAAACATGGTCCAAGCAAGGATCGTTTTCTACCAGCGGCAACTACTACCAAGAAATCATCTGTGACCCAAATGACGTCAATAAGGTCTTTGCGATGGACACCTACATGCACCACAGCACCGACGGTGGCAAAAACTTTGTACCAACAGGAGAAAAAAACAAGCACGTAGACAACCACTGCATCTGGATAGACCCGAGCAACACCAATCACTGGTTGGTAGGTTGCGACGGCGGTTTGTATGAAACCTATACGCACGCCAAAGAATGGAGCTTTTTTGGCAATTTGCCAATCATTCAATTTTACAAGGTTGTGACCGACAACGCAGCGCCATTTTACAATATTTACGGCGGTACCCAAGACAACAACTCAATGGGTGGCCCTTCTGCCACGCAAAATGTGTCCGGAATTCTCAATACCGATTGGTTCATTACCAATGGCGGCGACGGCTTTGAATCTGCTACAGATTGGTCCAATCCGAACATTGCCTATGCCCAAGCGCAATATGGTTGGCTTGTGCGCTATGACCGTGCCTCAGGCGAGAAAGTGCCAATTCAGCCGATGCCAGCAGTTGGTGAGCCTGGATACCGCTGGAATTGGGACGCACCATTAATTGTTTCTAAGCACGACGCAAGTACACTTTATTTTGCAGCCAATAAACTATTTAAATCAAGCAATAAAGGCGACGACTGGCAAACCATTAGCCCTGACCTCACGCAGCAAATTGACCGCAATGAAATTGAAGTCATGGGCCAAGTCTGGACCATCGACGCCGTCATGAAAAACGCCTCCACAACCATTTACGGTAATGTTGTGGCACTAGATGAATCGCCCAAAAAGAAAGGCTTGCTGTACGTAGGTACCGACGACGGCTTGATCCAAGTATCTGAAAACGATGGTCAAAATTGGTCAAAATACCAAACGTTCCCCGGTGTACCCATGAATACGAGAGTAAATATGCTCACTGCGTCTGTGCACCAAGAAAATGTAGTTTTTGCTTGTTTCAATGCACAGCGTCAGGGAGATTTCAAACCTTATGTATTGAAGTCTAGCGACAAAGGCAAGACCTGGACAAACATTGCGGCGAATTTACCGATTCGCGGTACCGTTTATTGCCTCAAGCAAGACCCAGTAGCCGAGAATTTGCTTTTTGTCGGGACCGAATTTGGTGCGTATTTTACCACCGACGGCGGCCTCAACTGGACCAAACTTTCAGGTTTACCTACCATTGCGGTATACGACCTCGATATCCAAGAGCGCGAGGCAGACCTCGTTGCCGCCACTTTCGGCCGCGGTTTTTACGTCCTCGACAACTATAGCCCTTTGCGCACACTTTCTAAAGAAAATCTCACTCAGAAAGCCCTTTTATTTCCTATCAAGGATGTCTTACTTTATATCGAAGCTGATCCGCTGGGCTTAGAGGGCACGGGCTTTCAAGGGCACAACATGTGGTCTGCCAAAAACCCGAGTTTTGGAGCCACTTTTACTTTGCATTTGAAAGCCGTTCCAACTTCACTCACGAGCGACCGCCAAACCAAAGAAAAGGAATTAGAGAAAGACAAAAAAGACGTGAGTTATCCTAGTTTTGATGCGCTCAAAGCCGAAGCGCTTGACGAAGCAGCACAACTCATTTGGATCATTTCAGATGCGAATGGGACAGAAATACGCCGTATGAGCAGCAGTCCGCAAAAAGGATTGGTGCGCCAGCAATGGAACTTGCGCAAAGCCAGTACCAACCCTGTTGGAAATGGTGGTCGTGGCCCATTGGTTGTACCGGGTATCTATAGTGTGAAAGTCATGATGGTCCACAACGGACAAGTGGAAGAACTCGTTGCCAATACGC